>NZ_JAMXYB010000003.1:0-174639 GCF_024129495.1 Acinetobacter sp. S4400-12
TTTGACTTTGGTCGGTCGGAAGCAAAATGCTAGCTCATCTTGCTTCCTTCCAATAATTTAATCTCTGTTGCACTTCATTTGAGAATCCAAGTATTTAATTCAAAAGTCGGATATGGATAATGATGGCATTTTTATAATGAAATGACATGTCGATGTTAAATGCCTATATACAGGGGCTAGCCATTGGTTTTAGCCTGATTATTGCCATTGGTGCGCAGAACGCTTTTGTGTTGAAACAAGGATTGAAACAGTAGCATATCTTTGCCATTTGTCTCTGCTGTGCATTATCAGATGCCATCCTGATTTCAGCTGGAGTTTTAGTTTTCTCACAGCTGATGCTGTTATATCCGCATTGGCTGAACATTGCCAAGTATTTGGGTGCGACGTTCTTGTTGATCTATGGTGCACAACATTTTTATCAGACCTGGAAAAGTGAGCAGCGCTTAATATCAGACCAAGATGCAGAGCCTGTCTTATATAAAGTCCTATGCATCTGTCTAATACTGACCTGGCTGAATCCGCATGTCTACCTAGATACTGTGATATTAATGGGGTCTATCTCCACCCAATATGCAAATGCACAACTTTATTTTGCTCTGGGAGGAATCACTGCCTCCTTCGTATTCTTTTTTAGCCTGGGCTATGCGGCATGTTATTTGCAACCGGCTTTTCATCGCCCTCAAGCCTGGAAGATACTGGATATACTGATCGGCTGCGTGATGTGGTCAATTGCGATTTCTTTATTAAATAAAGTCTATTGGGAGCATGAATCTAAGAAAAAGACATGAAGAGAAACTTCATGCCTTTTTAGGGGAGGAGAGCAAGTTAAGCCGCTTGAAGGGCTTTTAAATCCTCTAGCACCTGCTCAGCATGACCTGCAGGTTTCACTTTGCGGTATTCTTTAAGCAATATGCCGTTATGGAAAATAAAAGTTGAGCGTTCAATACCCATAACTTTTTTGCCATACATATTTTTTTCTTTGATCACATCAAAGTGATTACATAACACTTCTTCTTTATCGCTAATCAGATTAATCGTCAGATTTTGCTTTTCAGTAAAGTTTTGATGGGCTTTAACCGAATCACGTGAAATACCAATAATTGTGGTATTTAAAGCATCAAACTGATCTTTTAGGCATGAAAAATTGACCGCTTGAGTGGTACAGCCGGGGGTAGAATCTTTGGGATAAAAATAAATCACCAGCCATGGTGTATCCAGTTGAGCTAAATTGATTTCACCTGTCGTTGCAGGAAAATTCTGGTCAAGTAAACTGATCTCAGACATGACTACTCCAATTTCTATAGATTTTTCAAAAAAATAAGCCACATATTGTGGCTTATTCTAGCAAATAATCTGGACGGATTATTTCTTTGCTGCCTGAGCAGATTTCATCGCTTCTTCAGTTAAATTTTTCAATTTACCAGTCAGCTGCGGACCGAAACATGCTTGCAGATCTTTATTCTGTTTTTGTACAAACGCTAAAGTACCCGGGCTTTTTTTCTGGTTAATCGTACTTTGGATTTCCCATTTTTGAGCATTGGTCAGCTTGCCGTCTGCTTCTACAGCACAGCTACAATACTTGCTCACTTCAGCAGCAGTCAGTTTTTTGCCTTTAGCAGTTTCATCTTTACAAACATTGATCAATGCAGCTTTAACATTGGTGCTTTTATAAGCTTGTTGTAATTTGTCTTCAGCTGCATGAGTTGCCGTTGTAAACATTGCCGCAGCTGAAACGATCGCTGAAAGAACGATACTTGATTTTAACATTTTCATATATTCTACCTTGTCTTTACGGTATATAACGTGTCGGGTCTTCAACACCTGCGTCTGCAAAACCTTGTTTGCGTAAACGACAACTGTCGCATTTTCCACAGGCACGTCCTAGGTCATCTGCCTGGTAGCAAGATACCGTTTGACTGTAGTCTACGCCATGTTCCAGACCTAAGCGAATAATATTTGCTTTGGATAAATGTAACAAAGGTGTTTCAAATTTGAGCGCCTGACCTTCAATACCGACTTTGGTGGCAAGGCGAGCCATGTTGGCAAAAGCTTCAATAAACTCTTGGCGGCAGTCTGGATAGCCCGAATAATCCACTGCATTAATTCCGATTACGATGGCCTCAGCGTGTAAGACTTCTGCCGCTGCCAGGGCATAAGAGAGGAAGATGGTGTTGCGTGCAGGTACATAGGTAATAGGAATACCTTCCTGTTCCTGATCCGGGATCTCAAGGCTAGGATCAGTCAGGGCTGAGCCACCCAGGTTACCTAAATCAATATTAATTACACGGTGTTCTATACCTGCACGTTTTGCCAAGGCACGTGCTGCGTCCAGCTCGGTGGTAGAGCGCTGACCGTACATAAAGCTTAGCGCAATACATTCATACCGTGCCTGCGCCCAAGCCAGACAGGTTGTTGAGTCTAATCCGCCAGATAACAATACAATGGCACGAGGGCGCATAACTGATACTCCAAAAATAACTTTATAAAAAATTAACGACCTGTTTCATCGTTCCATAACAACTTGTGAAGTTGCAGCTGGAAACGAACCGGGAGATGGTCTTCCAAAATCCATTGGGCTAAATCACGTGCCAGTGCTGGCAAGTGTACCGAACCTTTTTCAATCGCAAATGCGGGCGAAAACCAAACTGTACTGACTTTCTGCTCCAGTTGATAGAGCTCTACCTGCTGTTTTGACCATTCATAGTCTTCACGGTTACAAATGACGAACTTGATCTGATCACGCGGGCTTAAATGGTCCAGATTAGAAAGCAGATTTCGTGAAACTTCACCTGAAGTTGGGGTCTTTAAGTCTAAAATTTTAGATACACGCGGGTCTACCTTTGACACATCGAGTGCACCGCTGGTTTCAAGCGAGACTTCACAGCCCAAATCTGCCAGACGTTGCATCAAGGGCAGGGCATTGGGCTGCGCTAAGGGTTCACCACCTGTTACACAAATATAAGGGGTTTTAAAAGCGAGTGCAGTCTGAATAATATCATCCAGAGCTTGACGTTCACCGCCTTCAAAAGAATAGGTGGTATCGCAGTAGGTACAGCGCAACGGACAGCCGGTTAAACGAATAAATACCGTTGGCAGTCCAGCCGCATTGGCTTCACCTTGTAATGAATAAAAGATCTCCGTAATGCGTAAACCCGCAGACGGATCAGAAACAGGAATAGCAGAAGATCGAAGCATATTCATAACACTATTAACCACTGAAAAAATAATTAGGTATAAAAATAAAAATCCCTACGATCATTGCTAACCGTAGAGACGAGGAGCGGTTGAGGCCCCGACGAACAATAAATGTTCCGCAGCAGATTACATCTTAATCTTCACGAAGTAGGTCATTTAGGCTGGTTTTAGCCCGAGTTTTGGCATCTACTTTTTTCACGATGATTGCAGCATACAGGCTGTATGTACCACATTTAGAAGGAAGGCTGCCCGATACTACGACAGAACCTGCAGGAACCCGACCATAGTAAATTTCGCCAGTTGCACGGTCATAAATTTTGGTAGACTGACCAATAAATACGCCCATGGAAATAACGGAACCTTCTTCTACAATCACACCTTCTACAATTTCAGAACGCGCACCGATGAAGCAGTTATCTTCAATAATAGTTGGGCCTGCCTGAAGTGGTTCAAGTACCCCCCCAATGCCTACCCCACCTGACAGGTGAACATTCTTACCAATTTGTGCGCATGAGCCGACGGTAGCCCACGTGTCCACCATGGTGCCTTCATCAACATAAGCACCAATGTTCACATAAGAAGGCATCAATACCACATTTTTTGCCTGATAAGAACCCTTACGCGCTACAGCAGGAGGAACGACGCGCACACCCGCTGCTTTAAACTGCTCTTCGGTCCAGCCGGTAAATTTGGTATCTACCTTGTCATAGAAACGAAGGTCACCAGCTTCCAGCGGTTGATTGTCGTTTAATTTAAATGATAACAAGACTGCTTTTTTTATCCATTGATGAACTATCCATTCACCATTGATTCTTTCTGCGACCCGTAAAGTACCATTGTCCAGACCAGCAATTACGTCCTCTACTGCTTGACGGACTTCAGTAGGACAATCTGCTGCGCTAAAATTTGCACGGCCTTCAAACGCTTGCTCAATGATTGTTGAAAGCTGAAGCATGAGTTTCCTTCCGAAAAAAATTTCCAATATTTTACACTATATTTTTGGGAAAAAAGTAAAAACTCGGCAAGGTGATGGCTAATTTAAAAAGTAAAGTGATAAGTATAATTTCTTTATTTTTAATGTGTACAAACATTGTTTAAAAAACACTTACCATTCAACAAGAAAAACTAATTTGTATCAAAAAACAACAAAAGCTAAGCAAAACTTGCATAAAAAATATTCATTAACTCCTTTATATTGAGCTCATCACATAACTAATGATCAAAAAAAAGTTCTTTTAAGGAGAGAAATAATGAAATCTTTATATCAAGCTTTAGCTGTATCCGTTTTAGCGGTAGCAGCAGGCTCTACAATGGCGGCTGATGAGACAGTTGTGACAGATGAGGGTGTGGCCTCTTTTTCTTTCTTTAAACCTGCTTCTGTTCGTGCTGAAGTCGGAACGACCGGTTATGGTGGCGCACTTTCATGGAGTGTGAACCCATATGTAGGTGTAACCTTAGGTTATAACGGCGGAGATGTTTCCTGGTCTGATGACTTGTCAATCAATGGCTCGAAATACGATCTGGATATGGACAATAACCTAACCTATTTAAATGCCGAAATCCGTCCTTGGGCCAACTGGTTCTATATGGCCGCGGGTGTAGGTTATATTGATAATGATTATGGCCTAGAGCGTCGTCCAGGAACTAATGCATCATTTAAAGTAGATGGATCACGCTTTAATGCAGGCAATACAGATGTTCGTATTGACGGTGATTTATCCTATAAAAACAATCTTGCACCGTATGTAGGGATTGGTTTCTCACCAGCAATTACCAACCGTTGGGGGGTATTCGGTGAAGTGGGTGCCTACTATAATGGCAATCCAACAGTTAATTTAAATGCTAACCAAGCTGCCTTAGGTTTGGTGGGTGATGATGGCCGTACCTTGGGGCAGGCGCTTGATGCTGAAGAGCGTGAAATTCGTAATGACAACGAGTATGAATGGCTACCAGTTGCCAAACTGGGTGTAAGCTTCCGTTTCTAAACATTCATCTCAGCAATAAAAAAACAGGCTACGGCCTGTTTTTTTATTTATCATCTTGTTGATAAAACTGAGTATCTATTGCCGGGATGAAGTCGTAGAGTCATGGCAGCCTTTTCAGGTGAGTTTGAAGGGGAAGACTGTGATAGGTGAGAATCCTTGAAGGATATATACCGAATGGCTTGATGGCCGGTTTTTATACTAAGGTCGGGCTTGGTAGTGTTGTGGCTTAAACCTACTATAGTTAAAACCTAGAGATCTAATAATCTAAAGAAAACAACGACAAATTAAGACAAATCAAAGGAAGAGAGCATTCATGAGTTTTGCAGCCCAGATCAAGATTCCCGCCACTTATATGCGTGGAGGTACGAGTAAAGGCGTATTTTTTAAGCTGGATGACTTGCCGCTTGCTGCCCGGCAGCCGGGCCGAATTCGTGACCAGCTCCTGCTGCGTATCATTGGCAGTCCTGATCCCTATGGCAAACAAATTGATGGGATGGGGGGAGCAAGTTCAAGTACCAGTAAAACTGTGATTCTGTCCAAAAGCCAGCAAGAACATCATGATGTAGATTATCTGTTTGGACAGGTGTCGATTGATCGACCTTTTGTTGACTGGAGTGGCAATTGTGGCAATCTGACCGCAGCAGTAGGTGCATTTGCGATTTCCAATGATCTGGTGGATCAGGCACGTATCCCGGAAAATGGAATATGTACAGTCCGAATCTGGCAAGAAAATATCCAGAAAACGATTATTGCGCATGTGCCCATGCAGAATGGCCAAGTGCAGGAATTGGGTGATTTCGAACTGGATGGAGTTACTTTCCCGGCGGCTGAGGTGCAGATTGAGTTCCTGGACCCGGCGGACGACAATGCCGAAGGTGGCTCAATGTTTCCGACAGGGCACCTGACCGAAACGCTGCACGTGCCAAATATTGGCAGCTTTGAAGTCACCATGATTAATGCCGGTATTCCAACCGTATTTTTAAAGGCTGAAGATCTGGACTATAACGGCACCGAGTTACAGGAGCATATTAATAATGATGCCGCTGCACTGGCAAAGTTTGAAACCATTCGTGCTTATGCTGCCAAGCAGATGGGACTGATTCAGGATATTAGTGAAGCTGCAACCCGTCAACACACGCCGAAAATTGCTTTTGTTGCAGCACCAAAGACTTATATTTCTTCTAGCGGTAAAGAAGTCACCGAAGCGGATAGCGATATTCTGGTACGGGCCTTATCTATGGGGAAGCTACATCATGCCATGATGGGTACAGCTGCGGTCGCAATTGGAACGGCTGCTGTAATTCCGGGGACATTACTAAACCAGATTGCCGGTGGGGGAGAACGGGAATCGATTCGCTTTGGCCATCCTTCAGGAACTTTAAGAGTCGGCGCACAAGCAGTTCAGGAAAATGGTGAATGGAAGGTAAAAAAGGCCATCATGAGCCGTAGTGCGCGTGTGCTGATGGAAGGCTGGGTGCGGGTGCCTGAAGATGTTTTATCTTAATGCTTTTTTCAAATCGCCTAAGTAACCTTCTGGCCCTGCGTCGGGTTTTTATGGGTCAGAAGAAGTGCTTTCCTGGATCTATCTTGTATTAATCCAGAAATTACAGAACAACAGGTCGATTTAAAGCTGAAAATTCAAAGTAATTCTAGGTACAATGCCTGATAAGCGCACAGGCGTTTAGCCGCTTGTCATTCTATTTTTCTGGACTACGTATTCGAGGCGAATGTGTCATCTATTACTGACGTATCAACCCATGCATTAACTCAAGCACAACAACGGATTCACCATGACTTACTGGCCGCTTTAGAGGCTTTTGCCATTCCTGAACCGCTAAAGTCGGCAGTCCATCATGCCGTGATGCTTGGCGGCAAGCGGGTACGTCCAGCCCTGTGTTATGCCACCGCCTCCCTAAAGCCCAACCAGAATACTGCTGCGGTACGCCGTGCGGCTGTTGCGATTGAATTTATTCATTGTTATTCACTGGCCCATGATGACCTGCCATGTATGGATAATGACCTGTTACGCCGTGGGCAGCCGACTTGTCATGTGGCCTATGGTGAAGATACAGCGCTGTTGGCCGGAGATATTCTGCAGTCCATGGCTTTTGAAATTCTGGGTAGCCGCCTGTTTGATCAGGGACCGGCTGTCGAGTCATCAATTGTCTTGAAGCAGATGCAGATTTTAGCAACGGCCTCTTCAAAAATGGTCAATGGTCAGGTGCTTGATTTACAGGCTGAAGGCAAGAAAATTGATCAAGAGGCTTTAGAAACCATTCACCGTAATAAAACCGGTGCTTTAATCAGCGCAGCAATCATGATGGCGGCAGTGACAATCTTTGAAGGAACCGATCTGGCGATTCCTAAACTGCGTGAATTTGGACAGGTCATTGGTTTGGCCTTCCAGGTGCAGGACGATATTCTGGATATTATTTCCGACACCGAAGTGTTGGGTAAAACCGCAGGCAAGGATGAACAGGTTGAGAAATCGACGTATCCGGCCCTAATGGGTTTGGAGCAGGCCAAAACTTATGCCCAGCAATTACATGATCAGGCATTGACTGCTTTGGCTCATTTTGAAGGGGAAGCTGAGGAACTGATGCACATTACCCAGTTCCTGCTCCATCGTAAAAGCTAGTTGGAAAGATTGTGCCAAGACAGATGAAAACCCATCTATAAAAAAAGAGGACTTAACGTCCTCTTTTTAATGAATCGCCCAATTATTTGCTTTGGTTATACAGACGTTCTGCTTCTTCAAAACGTGTAGTAATTGCGGCAGTTGGGGTTTTGTCTATCAGGCTCACCAGTACAATCGCAATCCATGAGCACATAAAGCCGGGGATAATTTCATAGATTCCAGCTGGAATAACTCCCAGACCAGTAATGCCGAGTGTGTTTTTCCAGAGAATAACCATAGCAGCACCGACGATCATCCCTGCCAGAGCGCCATTTAAAGTCATGCGCTTCCAGAACAGTGACAGAATAATCAGAGGGCCGAAGGCTGCACCAAAACCGGCCCAGGCATAAGACACCAAGCCCAGTACTTTAGATTCAGGATTACCCGCCATCCAGATGGCAAGCAGGGCAATCAGCAGCACCATTAAACGGCCGACCCAGACCAGCTCTTTTTGTGAAGCATTTTTACGCAGAAAAGACTTATAAAAATCTTCGGTGAGGGTGCTTGAACAGACCAGAAGCTGGCAGCTCAAAGTACTCATGACAGCGGCCAAAATTGCAGCCAGCACAATACCGGCAATCCATGGATTAAACAGGATTTTGGTCAGTTCCATAAATACTGTTTCAGGATTGGTACTCACAACAATGGCTAATTCTGGATGAGCCTGGAAATAAGCAATACCAAAGAAACCGGCTGCGACTGCACCGCTCAGGCAAAGAATCATCCAGGTCATACCAATACGGCGTGCATTCGGAATCGACTTGACGGAATCTGCCGCCATAAAGCGCACCAGAATATGCGGCTGGCCAAAATAACCTAAGCCCCATGCCATCAGTGAAAGAATGGCTACGGTACTCAGATCACCCACCAGATTCATGGCTTGTGGACGGGCAGCTTCCAGCGCCAACGTGACCTGTGACAGATCGGAGAACGTCAGCAAGGTCACAATTGGCGTCAATAAAAGTGCAAAAATCATCAGGCCAGCCTGAATAGTATCGGTCCAGCTGACAGCCAGAAAGCCACCAATAAACACATAGCTGATGGTCGCAATCGCACTGATCCAGAGAGCTGTACTGTAAGACAGGCCAAACATACTTTCAAACAGACGGGCACCGGCGACCATGCCTGAAGCACAATAAATCGCAAAGAAAATCAGAATGACAAAGGCTGACACAATACGCAGGACTTTCTTCTGGTCATTAAAGCGGTTGGAGAAATAATCTGGCAGGGTCAGGGCATTGTGCTGGACTTCGGTATGTACACGTAAACGCCCGGCAACCAGTAGCCAGTTCAGCCATGCGCCGATGATCAGGCCAATTGCAATCCACATCTCTGACAGGCCAGAGAGATAAATTGCACCTGGCAAGCCCATTAGTAGCCAACCACTCATGTCAGAAGCCCCGGCAGAAAGTGCAGTTACGAAACTACCTAAACGTCGGCCCCCTAAAATGTAATCAGAAAAGTTATTGGTTGCGCGATAAGCCATCAGGCCAATCACGACCATGGCGACGATATAAAGAAGAAAGGTAATTAAGGTCGGATTTAGGGGACTCATACAATATCCATTTTCGAGTTTTCACAGGAGATCGAAATAAGGACTTTCATGATGACCAGAGTGACGTCGGGACGTATATTTCCAGCCAAGTCCGAAGGATTTCAAAATAAATGCGAAATTTAACCATAAATTCACACTCTTTGCTGAGATTTCTTGTCCCAAAGGAAAATAGGCAACCTGATGGCTGCCTGTTTTCAGAAGAGGAAGAGGGCATTTTAATGATTTCTTCCCATCACGCCGCGGATGGTATTGAGTATATCGGCAGGCAATACCACAGTTTTGGCATTTGGAGATTTGGCCATATCTTGCATGGCTTTGACATATTGTTCACCAAGTAAATATGCCACCGGGATTTCATTATCTCCAATTGCAGAGGTCACCATGTCAATGGCACGTTGTGAAGACTCAGCCAAAACGACTTGTGCTTCCGCATCACGGCGTGAAGCTTCCAGACGACCATCCGCTTCCAGAATGGCAGCCTGTTTTTCACCATCGGCCTTGGTTACGGTTGCACGGCGTTGACGTTCTGCAGCGGCTTGCTCTTCCATCGCGGTCTGCATTGTAATAGATGGCTTAATATCTTGAATTTCTACGGTTTTTAAGGTGATGCCCCAGTCTGAAATATCATCTGAAATACTGGACTTTAAACGTGCTTTGATATGGTCACGTGAAGATAAAGCATCATCCAGATCCATTTCACCTACAATAGAACGTAGTGAAGTCTGAACCAGGTTTTGGATGGCCCAAGAGTAATTTTCAATACCGTATACGGCTTTTTCAGGTGTGGTCAGGTTGATATACGCCACGGCATTCATGAGCAGCACCGCGTTATCACGGGTAATCACTTCTTGAGAGGGAATATCCAGCACGATATCTTTGGTTGTGACTTTATAGGCGACTTCATCGACATAGGGAATGACGAAATTCAGGCCCGGATTCAGGGTGGTATGGTATTTACCGAGTCTTTGTACGATCCACTTATAACCTTGCGGAACAATACGCACACCTTTAAAGATGGTAATTGCAACAAAAGCTAAAAATGCAAGAACAATTATAGAGCCACTAGACATAGCTTATTCACCTTTTTCATTTTGATAATGAGTGCTGTGGGGTTGTACGACCAGGTCATTGCCGAGAATTTCTACGACACGAACACGATCTCCGACCTGTACCTTATCCAGTGCCCGGCAATTCCATTCATCTGAGCCTAATACCGGCATGGGAAAGCGTACCCGGATTTGCCCATGCTCCATATTGGTTTGAATGACCATGCCAATTTGACCAATCGTGGCTTCACGTGACAATCCGGCCTTGGTCTTGTCGGTTGAAAGCGGCTTGATAAATTTGAACCAGAGTAGCGTACACAGAACCGAAAGCACGATCCAGGTCAGGAGCTGGGTGGTCAGACCCATCATCGGGAACATCCAGTACAGAATACCGACCATGAGGGCACCTATCCCGAACCATAGGGCAGCAAATGCAGGCAAGAGTAATTCTGAAAGGATCAGCAGAATCCCTAATACAAACCAGTGCCAAGGTTCAAGAACTAATTCCATATCGTGACCTATATCGCTAAGTATTTAATTAATCATCATCTTTATATGATTTGCTCCAATGTAACAGATGCTGCCACAGATGAATATAAAAAAACTCGTGGATCAGAATCTGGCAGGGCGTGGCGGTTTAAATGCAGCCGGAGACTGTTTGAAATCATGAATGGCTTTTTCAATGGCGCGAATTTTCAGCTGGGCGGCTTTTTCACCTTCCAGAATGGTGGCATTACTGGACTTTAAATCAAGCGTGCCGATATGGCCCACTTGCGGCTGAATCACCACGGTCGCTTGTTTCAGCTCTTCATTAATACTTTGCTGTCCCATGATATTAATAGTTTGATCCAGCAGTCCCCACATATTGATGGCTTTGCTGCTGTCCGGCCGGGCAGAAATATCTACGGCAATCACCAGATCGGCGCCCATATCCTTGGCCGTTTTAACCGGAATCGGGCTGACCAGACCGCCATCAATATATTTTTTGCCGCCAATGACTGCAGGCACAAAGACATTCGGAATACTGCAAGAGGCACGAACGGCTTGTCCAGCATTGCCTTTAATAAAATCTGCCTTACGTCCATTGTCTAACCGGGTAGCAACTGCGGCAAAACGGATCGGGAACTGTTCAATGGGTTTGTTCGCAATCTGGCTATTGACGTAATCCTGAAGTTTTTGGCCCGCAATAATTCCTTGCCGGTTCAGGGTTAAATCCCGAATATCGGATTCTTTAAAATTCAGGGCAATTTGTTGTAATTGATAAGGAGACTTACCGCTAGCGTACAGGCTGCCGACAAAACTTCCGGCACTGGTGCCAGTGACAATTTTAGGTTTAATACCATGTGACTCCAGGACTTTCAACACCCCGATATGGGCAAAGCCTTTGGCTCCGCCGCCGCCAAGCGCAACGGCGACCACCGGTTCGCGCGCTTTAATCGGAGTCGTAGCAGTCGGAGTTTTACTGGCTTTATCACAGCCAGCCAAGCTTAGGCCAAGACAGCCAATAAAAGCATAATGAGCGAATTTCATTGTAGAAAATGACGGTTAAATCAACAAAATTGAGGCTATCACATCAAAAAAATTGGTTTTTGCCTAGCCTTTTTTCAAAAGCTTTTGTAACGGCTTCGCCACCCAGGCCGGATTTTTTGCCGAGAACTTGCCTGCATAATGTTGATAGATCTGTTCCAGGTCGTATTCATAGTCACCGGTCAGATGATAAACACCCAAGATATGGATGGTCTTGAGGTCATAATCAAAAGAGAACATGACAATCGGTAGCTGTGCCTCTTGGGCAATATAATAAAAACCGCTACGGATTTTTTCCGGTGCCTTGCGAGAGCCTTCAGGCGCCATACCAATCCAGATTTGTTCGGACTGTTCAATAATCTCTACAATCTGCCGGGTTTGTCCTTGTGCGCTACTTCGGACGACTGGCACCACACCCACCCACTCCAGAATCGGTTTCAACGGAGTACGAAACAAGCTGTCTTTCCCAAAAATAGTAATCTGGATTCCAAGACCCAGCAGCGCATTAAACCCCAACCAGGCATCAATATTGGAGGTATGTGGCGAAATAATAGCAACTGCTTTAGGCAAATCCGGAAATTCTCCTTCGATTCGCCAGCCTTGGGCTAAAAATAGCTGCTTAAAAAAGCTCCGGCTCAGTTTGCTACCGCGAGAAGGAACATGCGGAGGAAGGGTGGGAAAGCGTGTCATGGTCATCAGCGTTTCTTCCTGAAACTCATTTCTCTTTATTTTTGATCATATTAGACTGTTGTAAAATCTGGATCATTGGCAAAATATATAGCATTCTTTAATGCCTTTGGTGCATTTTATCTTTCGGGGACCTAGTCTAAATATGCGGAATACTTATATTTTATTGTTTTCCCTATATTGGGCGCAGGGACTTCCAGTTGGGTTTATGACTCATGCCTTACCCGTGATTCTGCGAGCACAGGGCGTGTCTTTGGCGCATATCGGGGGCTTTGGTCTGCTCATGTTGCCCTGGTCGGTTAAAGTCTTCTGGGCGCCGCTGGTTGACCGTTACGGAGTTAAAACCCAAGGGCATTATCGAAGCTGGATTATTCCACTGCAATTGCTGTCAGTTGCCGTATTAATAGGTCTGTCTTTTTTACCTATTCAGGCTTTAAACCAGCCATTGTATCTACTGGCCTTTTTTACCGCATTGCTACTGATGAATGGAGTTGGTGCGACTCAGGACATTGCTACCGATGCGCTGGCAGTTAATATCTTGAAAAATGAACAGCAGCATTGGGGCAATACTTTTCAGGTGATTGGCTCACGTCTGGGTTTTATTGTGGGTGGCGGGGCCATTTTATTGTTTCTGGATTTACTGCAATGGCAAAGCACTTTTTTATTCTTGGCTGCACTGGTTTTTCTAAATACGTTGCCGATTTTAAAATTTAAAGAACCCTTGCACCATTTAGCTGTATCCGAAACAGTGCCGGCTTCGACCCGAATTCGAATTAAAACCTATTTTCGATATTTCTGCTCGGATTCCACCTTGGCTAAATGGCTGCTGGTATTACTCACCTTTAAGGTAGCCGATGGATTATCCGGGCCGTTATTAAAACCTTTAATGGTTGATATGGGCTTGAGCCTGAGCCAGATTGGTATCTACGTGACCATGTTAGGGGCTTTTGCTGCCTTGCTCGGCGCAGGGTTGGCGGGCTGGTGTCTGAAATACTGGTCTCGACCGCGAAGTCTGCTAGTTTTTTCAATAGTTAAAATATTGACGCTGATGGCTTATGCCTGGTTAGCCGGACAATATGAAGCACAACTACCAATCAATCATTGGGTCATTTATGCCATAAATGCCGCAGAAGATATGGTGTCTGCCATGCTTTTGGTGGTGATGTTGACCTTGATCATGCAATACAGCCGCAAGCATCTGGCGGGTACGGATTTTACTTTTCAAGTTTCGGTGATGGCCACAGTGAGTGGTGGCTTATATAGCCTGAGCGGGATATTAGGAGATTATCTGGGGTATACACAGTATTTAACCTATATTGCATGGATCAGTGTATTGCTATTATGGCCGATCATATTGTGGTGTAGAACAACGCAGAAATCCTAATCATTGCAAAGCATCAATTAAATCCGTATTAAAAATAATCAATATATTTTAAAAATGTCGTTAATACATATTTTAGCTAAAAGTATGAGATAAAAATGATTTCAAACTGAGTTAAAAATTGTTAAATTCCTGATGTTTTCAAACGACTTGTTATATAGGCAGGTTAAAACGTAAATCCAGTAAAATCAGGTGATGTGATCAGGATGATGTTTTAACCCTGCATATTGTTCAGGAGTTATCTCGCGAGATAATCAAATAAGTCAGTTTATAATTATAGATATTCAACAGGGTTTAGGTTTTTGGGAATCAGCAAGCTTTCAAAGCCAATGAACGTTTGTTCAATATGGAGAATGTAATGAGTCAAGTTTTAACACGAAAGTTTTTAGCTAAAGGATTAGCAGTTGCAGTAACCACCTTAATGATGGGGACGGTTGCACATGCTGAAACACAAGAGCAAAAAGAAATTAAGCAGTTGCGTCAAGAAATTGAAGCATTAAAAGCATTAGTCGTACAGCAGCAACAAGTTCAGCAAAATCAAGCCGTGCAGATTGAACAGGTTAAAGCGGCACCCCAACTATCAGCAGCTGCACCGAAAGCGCTAGCTACAAAATCAGATACCGAAGTGAAGCTATATGGTTTCGTTCGTGGTGATGCGAACTATATCATTGAAGGTTCAGCAGGAGATTTCTCTGACGTTGCTAAAACCAATGGTCAAACCAGAGATAAGCTCGTCGCAACAGCAAAAACAACACGAATTGGCTTAGATTTTAAAACCAATGTCAACGGTGCAGAGGTGGGCGGTAAACTTGAAAGCGATTTCGCAGGGTCTAGTGATTCATTCCGTATACGTCACGCATATTTAACCTATGAAAACTGGTTGATTGGTCAAACCCAATCTAACTTCTTGTCAAATCACGCCCCGTTTATGATTGACTTCAGCACCAACGTCGGTGGGGGTACTACACGTATACCAATGGTTCGTTATGGTTTTGATTTGACACCGGCAACACAATTGTTCCTGGCGGCAGAAAAACCAAAATCAACTGCTGTACACAGTAAATTAAATGCCGAAGGCAAAGAAGTAAGTGTTGAACATATTAAATCAAGCACACCAACACTAACCGCTAAATTGGCACACAACTTTGATGACAACAAAGGTAATGCATCTGCGCGTGCTTTAGTTGAAGTGTATAAAGATGAAGATATCAACAAGCGTAAAACAGGTTGGGGTCTAGCAGCAGGTACAACGTATCAAGTGCTTGATCCTTTAAAAGCGACGCTAGATGTCAGCTATACCAAAGGTGTAAACGGTATTTTGTATGGTACCGATGCCAATGCTGCATTTATGGATGATGAAAATGACCGTCATATTGAGCAAAATGAAATTTGGGCGGTACAAACGGGCTTAACCTACAGCATTTTACCTAACTTAAAAACCTCACTAGGTTATGGTGCATTGTTTGCTGATAAAGACTCAGACTATGCAGAGCTCAATAAGACTGCAAACAAAGAAGTACAACAAGCATGGTTAAACCTGGTGTATTCACCAGTTAAACCGCTTGAGTTTGGTATTGAGTATGTCAATGGTGAGCGTAAAACCTTTAATAATGAAAAATTCAAAGATAACCGTATTGGTTTAATGAGCAAATATAGCTTCTAATTGATAAGCTGAAGTTTTAAAAAAATCCCACCACTCGGTGGGATTTTTTTAAAACTTCCTTGACGAGAAGATATCTTTAATAAAGCCTGGGGATTGCTACAGGCTTGAAATACAAGTTTTAATTTGGAGTTTTTATTTGAGTAAGCGCTGGAATTAGGCAACTTTATATCTTACTTTAGACATTGTGGGTGGTTCGTATGATGAACAAGCATGACCTTTCTGTGAGCGTAAGAGGGTATATCTCTTATACAAAGCTCGGCCATAATCAGAATTTTTAATTTATCTGAAACATCGGTCTACTTTAAGTGACGCGATAACTGTTCATGGCTTCTGTCCAATCCGCGCTCGTACAACGTGGGCAGATCTGTTCTACATGAGAAAGATGCTGAACTTGTCCACAGTAAATACAGGCGTAAAGCTGCTCTGGCTTCACGTCTTGAATGGTCATACAGGTTTTGGGGAAAAGAGGTAAGCCAGGTCGAACATCCTCTGGCTTAAAAAATAGGATACTGAACTTTCCATCTGTTTCCAGTAGTCCGGTACGGACCTGTCCCAGATGTTCGATACCTTGCTGACGCATTTCAGCAAAGAATTCATCATGTGACATTTTACCTTTTTTGATTTCTTCGACCACCAATCTGCCATTTTCAACGATATAAATCGGTTTGCCTTCGAGCAAATCTTCAAAGGGTTGATACTTCATCATCAGCCATGTGGTCAGGCGGTACATAGTAATGATAATACTCATAATGAGCAGTGCCTGAATCAGGGGCAGATCCTTGGTAAACATCGGATCACCGGCAATCGAGCCGAGGGACAAAATAATGGCCAGCTCAAATACCGAAAGTTGCCGTACGCCACGTTTACCGGTCAGCCGTAAAAATAGAATAATCATGATAAACATACACACACAGCGCACCACAATTTCAGTGGCAAATTCCCAGGTGGTATCGTGGATAAAGATCGTGGCCCAATCCATATAAGCTGTCTCTGCATCTCATTATTGGTTTAGAGTCTAGCAATCTGACACGTTTATTTGCTCTGTGTTTATGTAAGCTTTTGAATACAGAAAACATTAACTTAATAAAGCGAATTTCAGATTTAGATCGCAATATAAATTTTATTGAGTGAGTTTATTGATCTAACCGAGTACTGAAAATAAGTTTAATCCTGTAGGGCATAAATTTTTTCAATCTGCATAATCAGTTGATGACTTAGATCGTGAATATGCTGGCTATGCTTGCTAAGTAAAGCTTGATGTTTGAGTTGTTTTTGATCCTGCGGCTGCAATAAATGTTGTTGCAGAATCTCTTCAGAATGAAACAGTTCAAATGCCAGTTGATTCAGGTTGGAGTCATAAATTTGACTATGTACAAAGATATGCAGTTCCTTGGAAAAAACTGGAATTAGTTCCAGATATTCAGTTTCCAGCGTTTGCAGGATATTCTGGGTACTTTGCTGATGTGACTGCATTTGTTGAATAAATTCAGAGCTATAACGGCGAATACGATAGAGGGTAGGGAGCAAGGTGACAAAGTATTTCTGTTTTTGCTTGTCTTGCAGGGCATCATCACGATTTTGTGCCAAATGGTTTAAATACAAGGGCACACTAATCGCCACAAAAATTGCAATTACAGAGCCAATCGCTTGCACCCATGCGGCAAGTTCCTGATTAAAGATTAAATCTGCTTGCGTCGGCATCTGAATCTCCTTTTCAGTACAATAATGACTGGAAGTCCTGTCGTATTGATTCCTTGATATTAAACAAAAACTGCCCAAATAGGGCGAATATTTGTACCGAGTGTGGGCATACAGCTCAGGTATAAAAGCGTTAAACTTAGCGCTCTGTCCTGTTTTTCTTGCATGTCATGTCTTTTGAGTTAAAAACTACGCCACAAGCTGTTTTAGACGCCTCACCCCAGCATAGAAAGCTGAATGTGCTGATTGATCAGATTGAGCAACAAAAGCGGCTACTGCTGGCATGGCAAACTGCTAAAGATGAAATTCGTGTCTATAGTCAAAAGGCGCTCCTGCCTGCGTATCGCGAGTTATATAGCACGCTGTATGAGCAAATGCAGATACTGTGGAATAGCCTAATTTATTATGATTTAAGCAAGTCAGATCGCGCCGTGGTGGAAGATAAAATCCAAACGCTTGCTCGTTTACTCCAATGTTCTCATTTGCTGAGTCAAAAGCAGTTAGATGAAGTAGAAAATATGTATGCTTATTATCAGCAGGCAGATGAATATTCAAAGAAAAAAACCAAAAAGAAAAATATAGACAGTTTTGATCAATCTGAAAATATTGAATCTCCCGCTGATGAAGATTGGAATAATGACCAATACCAACAAGCAAAAGAGCAAGCCAAATTAAAGCGTCAGCAAGATAAACAAACCCAAGCCGAAAAGTTAGTAAACCAGTCACTTAAAACCGTGTATTTAAAAATTGCTTCGATTATTCATCCTGACCGCGAACCTGATGAATCTAAAAGAGTTGAAAAGACTGAACTATTACAACGTGTCAATGAAGCCTATGAACAGGAAGATTTGTTCTGTTTACTGAAACTTCAGCTTGAAGTGGAACAAAGTAAAACTGGTGCAAATAAGGGTTTAAACGCAGAGCAAGTCAAGTTTTACCAACATGCGTTGGAAGCGCAAAGCCAAGCATTAAAGATGCAGATTCAGGAGTTGATTGACTCGCTCGTTTGGTCAAATAAAGCCAAAATTGCAGTCCAGAAGTCGAAAGGGCGATTGAATATTACGGACTTATATAAGCAGATTGATGCGGATGTGTCTGCGGTCAAGCAACAGCTGAAAGCAGAAAAGCAAAGACTGAGCTTTATGGGGAAAGAGAGTGGGTTGGAGATGTTGTTGGAGCATGGCGTGCTTTAATGCTTTTCTCCCTTTCCCTTTGGGATGAGGAACAACATTCTGCAAGGGGGTGAGGGTTGTTTTTTTAGATTCGCCTCTCCCTTGCGTAGCAGTGCTACTCATCACTTGCGCTTCGTTTTAAAGCAGCGCTTTAAAACTTGCTCAGGAGAGGGAACTTCATTGTGTATCGTATAATGACAATAAATTTAAGAGGGAAATAAAAATGAAAATAGATCCCCAATTATTAGAATTCGCCAAATACATGCGCCACTCTGCCACCGATGCAGAACATCTGATGTGGCAAATCCTACGTGCCAAGCGGTTTATGGGCTTAAAATTTAGGCGTCAGCATGTGATCAAACCTTATATTGTGGACTTTTATTGTCATGAAGTTGGTTTAGTGATTGAGTTGGATGGGAGTCAGCATGGAATGGATGATGCGATTGGATATGATGCTGAACGCACCAAGTTTTTAGAGGCGTTGGGTTTAACCGTTGTGCGGTATTGGAATCATGATGTGTTGAGTGGGACGGATGTGGTGTTGGGGGATTTGTGGAATGTGTGTTCACAACTGAAAAAAGATTAGTAATGAAAGCTCCTTCTCCCTATGAGAGAAGGCGGGGGATGAGGGAAGAATTAATAATGAAAAAAATTTAAAAGCACCTCTCCCTGACCCTCTCCTGAAAGGAGAGGGAACTCCATTGTGAAAGTTGTGCAGATACTAAATCAAATGACACTCCCTCTCCCTTTGGGAGAGGGCTGGGGTGAGGGTTATTAAAAATACCGTGATTGAATCATCTTAAAATGATATAAAAACATATAATTAAGAATTTTTTAGGGGGATGTAGTGAATTCTAAAGTTGAAGTCAAAACTAAAGAAGATCATGGTCTATGGTATGACAATAATATTGATCCATACAAAGGATTAGCAGAAATTATTGCTGTAACTTTAAAAAACTCCTTAATTTCACAAAAGATTAGTTTTGTAGATGTTCCGTATCGGCATAAAACTAAAAAAAGTTTTCTCAAAAAAATTAAAGATAAGCTTTCAGAGAAGGATTATAGCCCAACCTCAATGACTGATTTGGCTGGTGTTCGTGTGATTACATTAATTGAATCAGATGTACAAAAAGTTTGTACCCTTATTGAATCGATGTTTAACATCCATAAAGCGGACAGTGTAAATAAGTCTGAAAACTTAGGTGAAGAGAGAGTAGGTTATCGTTCTATTCATTTTGTGTGCGATGTCGGAGAAAGTAGGGAAAAAATGCCTGAATTCTCAGCCTATAAAGGATTATGCTTTGAAATTCAGGTGAGGACAGCTCTAGAGCATGCATGGGCAGAAATAGAACATGACCGGGGTTATAAACTAGGTGGTAAACTGCCTTCACATTTAAATCGTCGTTTCAAGCTTTTGTCAGGACTATTAGAATCTGCTGATTTAGAGTTTAATAGACTTACAGTGGAAATTGAAAATTATGCAAAAACAATTGATATAAAAGAAGATAATAATGAAATAGAGTTTGAATTAACAACTATCGGTATTTGCTCCTTGCTCGATGATAAGTATCCACATCTGATTACAGTTAATAGCTTTTCTGCAGAATTAGTAACTTCCGAAATAATTAAAGAAATAGAAGATTTTGGAATCAAGACTTTAAATGAGTTAGATAGATTAATTAGGGAAGCCACTAAAAATTACAAATTTTCTAGTGAAAATAGTTACATCGGTTTTTTAAGAGATGTGATGTTAATAACAGATATGGAGAAATATTTTAAAAATTCTTATTCTAATATGGAAGATCAATGGGGTAGTAATGATAATGATGGTTTTAAACTTCTATTGCAAAAATATTCTGAAAAGGCAATTAGAGAAGCACATAAAAAATATGGAGTTTTTCTGGAGGGATAAATAAAAAACCCCCTCAAATAAGGGGATTTTTTTGAATCAACCTACAGCATTAAAGCGCCGCAATTTGCTCCATATTCGCTTTAATCTTCGCGAGCTGATCAGCAAACTCAGCAAGCTTCACTTTCTCGCCTTCAACTACAGCAGCAGGTGCTTTGGCCACAAAACCTTCATTGGCTAACTTAGTTGCAATTTGGTCATGCTGTTTTTGAACCTTGTCGAAGTCTTTTTGTAGACGACCCAATTCCGCTTTAGGGTCAATTAAACCCTTCATTGGAACGAATACAGACACATGACCGACTACAGATGAAGAAGACAATGGTGGTTGTTCAGCATCTGCAAGGAAGGTAATGCTTTCAACTTTAGCCAATGCCTTGAACAATGGTTCAATACGTGCAATTTGTGCTTTTTCAGCATCAGTAGTGTTTTGAAGCAGAACAGGCAACAAGCGTGCATTGCCTAGACCCATCTCACCACGGATGTTACGTACCGCACCAATCAAACCTTGCAGCCATTGCATGTCCGCTTCAGCTTGGTCATTGATTAACGCTTGCTCAGCAACAGGGTACTGCGCCAACATAATGGTTTCGCCAGAAATGTTGAGTTTCGGCGCAAGCGTTTGCCAGATTTCTTCTGTCAGATAAGGCATCAACGGATGAGCCAAACGCAAAGACGTTTCCATTACCGCAAGGAGAACACGACGCACTTCAGCTTTACGCTCTTCAGATACGGTTTCATCATTTAGAACTGGTTTAGTGAGTTCCACATACCAGTCACAGTATTCATTCCAGATGAACTCATAAATCGCTTGCGCAGCCAGATCTAAACGGTAGGTTGCAAATGCGGTCTGCACCGCTTGTTCCGCTTTTTGCAGACGGCTGACGATCCATTGTTCAGGCAATTCCCATAGGTCTTGACGTGCTTCTGAACCAATGGTTTGACCTTCAACATTCATCATCACAAAACGGGTTGCGTTCCAGATCTTGTTGGCAAAGTTACGGTAACCTTCAACACGTTTCATATCGAACTTGATGTCACGACCGGTGTTGGCAAGCGCACAGAAGGTGAAACGAACCGCGTCAGTACCGTAAGACTGAATCCCTTCAGGGAATTCTTTACGGGTTGATTTCTCAATCTTCGCTGCCTGTTTCGGGTTCATCAAACCTGTTGTACGTTTTTGTACTAAAGTTTCAAGATCCACACCGTCAATCAAATCTAGCGGGTCAAGCACGTTCCCCTTAGATTTAGACATCTTCTGACCTTCACCGTCACGTACCAGACCATGTACATATACAGTCTTAAACGGTACTTGTGGGGTGCCATCTTCATTTTTCATGAAGTGCATGGTCATCATGATCATGCGGGCAACCCAGAAGAAGATGATGTCAAAACCAGTGACCAGTACATCAGTCGGGTGGAAGGTATTTAAGAAATAGTTCTCAGCATCTTTTTTCGCATCGCCGGTCCAGCCTAAAGTCGAGAATGTCCAAAGAGCAGATGAGAACCAGGTGTCCAGTACGTCTTCATCTTGGCTTAACTGAACGTCAGCAGGGATGTTGTTTTTCGCCCGTACTTCAGCTTCGTCACGACCCACAAATACATTGCCGTCAGCATCGTACCAAGCCGGGATACGGTGACCCCACCACAATTGACGCGAGATACACCAGTCTTGAATATTGTTCATCCACGCCATGTACATGTTGCTGTACTGCTCAGGTACGAACTTGATACGGCCGTCTTGAACCGCTTCAATGGCAGGTTTGGCAAGTGGCGCGATCTTCACATACCATTGGTCTGTCAATAACGGTTCTACGATGACACCTGAACGGTCACCACGAGGTGGTTTTAAAGTATATGGTTGGATTTGGTCTAACCAGCCTTCTGCTTCTGCTTGAGCGACCAATTTTTTACGTGCTTCAAAACGTTCTAAACCAATGTAGTCCGCAGGGGCAGGAATGGTTTTAGAAATTTGCTCGCCCGCTTTTGCGATGTATTCAAAATCGCTCAACACTTCCGCATTTTTGTTGAAGATGTTGATGATTGGCAATTCGCAACGTTTACCCACTTCATAGTCATTGAAGTCGTGTGCAGGGGTGATTTTTACACAGCCTGTACCGAATTCTTTGTCGACATATTCATCTTTAACAATTGGAACCGCACGACCAGTAATTGGTAGGATGATGTTTTGACCTACCAAGTGCGCATAGCGCTCATCATCAAGCGCAACCGCAACCGCTGTATCACCGAGCAATGTTTCAGGACGAGTGGTTGCCACCACGATGTGGTCTTTACCGTCGTGGGTACGAAGTGACTTATCTTCAAAGAAGTATTTGAAGTGCCACAGTGAACCTGCTTCTTCTTTATCCGACTCAACTTCAAGGTCAGAAAGCGCAGTTTGTAGTTTTGGATCCCAGTTAACCAGACGTTTACCGCGGTAGATCAAGCCATCTTCATGCAATTTTACAAACACTTCTTTGACTGCATTGGATAGACCATCATCCATGGTGAAGCGTTCACGTGACCAGTCCACAGAAGAGCCCAGACGACGGATTTGATGCGTAATATTTCCGCCTGATTGTTCTTTCCACTCCCAGACTTTTTCAATGAACTTTTCACGGCCCAGATCATGACGGCTGATACCTTCTGCACCGAGCTGACGTTCCACCACCATTTGGGTGGCAATGCCGGCATGGTCAGTTCCTGGCTGCCAAAGCGTATTTTTGCCAGACATGCGGTTATAACGGGTCAGGGCATCCATAATGGCATTGTTAAAACCATGACCCATATGCAAGCTACCGGTGACGTTTGGCGGTGGAATCATGATACAGAATGATTCACCTTTTTCAGAGGGCTTGAAATAGCCACGCTCTTCCCACGTTTGGTACCATTTTTTCTCGATCTCAGTCGGATCGTAAGTTGTAGCAATATTTTGCGCTGAATCAGTCATAGTTCGAACAGATCAAAAGTAGATGAAAAATTGTAGCTATTGTAGCAAAAAAAATAACGACTGCGGCAGTCCAAGCAGATGCAAACTTTAACCGGACTGCTTGAGAGATTGATGACCCTATGGTAGAACGGAATAAAAGGCGACTCATCGCAAATGACAAGAATACGACTCGGATATGAGGAAACCCAGATGAGCTATAACATTTATCTACAACTTCAGCCTGAAACTCATCACCGTTTTAGAGAGCTTCATTCCCGGTTAAATGCTGGAGATCAGATCAGCCTGGCCAAACCTTTGGGAGAAAATCTGGCGGATATGGCCTGTGAAATTATCGAACAAGTTTTCGGGCAGGTTGCCCGTCTGTCCACTTCACAGGATCATGAGTCAGAAAAGGTAATTCAGCAGATTCTCGATACCATTCATAAATATATGCCATGGTCTGTTTCATTTTTTGCCAATCAGCGGCTGCTGCCTTTGGTTAATTATTTGTATGACCTAATGCATGAAAATGAAGGGGATTATTTTATGCATTATCCGGTTGAACCGCATCTGGTGACAGACTTGCTCAGTTATGCCTATGATATGAAAGCCGGCAATCAGCATGCTGTATCACTGGCTTTAAAAGCTTTCATTGAAGTAGTAGATCAGGGTGTCACCCATTTGGTACGTCAGCCCAAAAGTATCCTGAAATTTAATGTGGTAGTTGATAAAACCCTGAATGGTGTGATTAATTTAACCACGCAGCTCGGTTATAAGCGTTTTGATAAGCTGGGAAGCATCTATGATGTGCATACCATGAGTCATTATTTCGAGCATTTTTTAGCATTTCTGGAAGATGAAGTGAGGGTTTGTTAACCCTTCATCTACGGTTGCGACGTGAGTGATATATCTCGCAAGATTTTATAGCTGAGATGAGACATGAGGCATGAAGTTGCGTTGTTCTAAATGAATGACTCATCAAGAGATAGCGGCAAAAAATATACTCGTCCTCTTGCACTATGAACAACGCGATGCTTGGTTCTTGCTCATGGAGTTAAAACTCTCGCAGATTTCGGTATGAAACTTAGTCATACTCGATCTGCTCAAGCTGGTTTATAGCGCATTCCATTTCAAGGGCAGCAAACTCTAAATACACAGCGAATATTATTAAAGATAAGAGGGATTCAATGGCAAAGCTGGAAAATTTAAAAGACAAGGTCGTCTGGATTACCGGGGCATCCTCGGGGATTGGTAAAGCAATTGCACAGGAGTGTGCGATGCAGGGGGCACAGGTCATATTGACGGCACGCCGTTATGAAGAACTGGAAAAAGTCCGTATCAGTTTACTTAATCCGGACCAGCATCTTGCTATTACTGCTGATATTACTGATGAAAGCCAGGTGCGCCAAGCCTATGAGCAGGTCCTGAGCGAAAAAGGCCGGATTGACTGGCTGATTAACAATGCCGGGCTGAGTCAACGTGCGCTGATCTTGGATACCAGCATGCAAACTGAGCGTGCCATTATGGAAGTGGATTATTTCTCACAGGTATTTTTGACCAAAACAGTATTGCCGACTTTTTTACAGCAAAAATCTGGCCGGATTGTTTTTGTTTCCAGTGTGGCCGGCCTGCTGGGAACCCAATACCGTGCTTCTTATTCAGCGGCCAAAGCAGCGATTCATATGTGGGCTAACAGTTTACGTGCTGAAGTCGCGGAGGATGGTGTGGATGTTTCGGTAATTTTCCCGGGCTTTGTAAAAACCAATGTGTCGATTAACGCCCTGAATGGAGAAGGCAAAGCTCAGGGCTTTGATAATGAAGCGACGGCAAATGGCTTGGACGCCGAGGAGTTTGCCCAAATAACTGTCAAAGCCTTAATGAAGGGCGAGGAATATATTGTTGTCGGCGGTCGTAAAGAAGTGCTAGGAACCTGGGTGTCGCGTTTATCGCCAGGCATGCTGTATAAAATGATCCGTAAAACCAAGGTCAAATAGGCGCTTGGTTCAAGGAGTTCAATTGATATACGAAATACCTCCTTTAAAACAAGGAAGGATGATCAAATATAAAAAAATTCCCCTCATTTGAGGGGGATTTTCTTTTCAAATCTCAACTGGATTTTTTCCCCTTGATGAAAGGGGCGAGGTGGATTAATTCACTGAATCATCCAAATTCGGCGCTAACCAGCGTTTTGCTTCATCCAGTGTCCAGCCCTTACGCTTCGCATAATCTTCCAGCTGATCGCCAGAGATTTTACCCACGTTAAAGTATTCAGTTTCAGGGTTGGCATAATAGAAACCGCTCACTGATGAAGGTGGCCACATTGCAAAACTTGTGGTTAAGTACGTACCAATCTTGTCGGTTGTATCTAACCAGTCAAACAATGGCGCTTTTTCAGAATGTTCAGGACAAGCCGGGTAGCCCGGTGCGGGACGAATACCGACATACTTCTCTTTGATCAATTCATCATTGGTCAATTGCTCATCGGCTTGGTAGCCCCAGAACTCTTTACGGATACGCTGGTGCAAATGTTCGGCAAAGGCTTCAGCAAAACGGTCACCCAGGGCTTGAACCATAATGGCATTATAGTCATCGCCTTTGGCTTTATATTCCTGCGACAGCTCTTCTGCACCGAAGATCGACACGGTAAAGCCGCCCAAGTAATCCTGCGCCACATCTTTAGGGGCAATAAAGTCAGCCAAAGAGTAGTTGGCTTTGCCGGTTACTTTGTCGGACTGCTGACGTAAGTGCTCGAAAGTATGAGTGACTTTACCAGCTTCATCCACGACAGTAACCGTATCTGAACCCGTACGGTTCGCAGGGTAAATGCTGAAGGTTGCACGTGCATCAAAACGTTTGTTTTCGATGATGTCTTGCAGCATTTCCTGTGCTTGAGCAAACAGGTCACGCGCGGCTTCACCGACAATTTCATCTTCCAGAATTTTCGGGAATTTGCCTGCCAGACTCCAGGAAATAAAGAATGGTGTCCAGTCAAAATACTCAACGAGGGTTTCTAAAGGATAGTTGGTGAAGCTCTGTGAACCAATGAAGTTTGGTTTTGCCGGGGCATTCTTGTTGAAGTCAATTTTAAAACCATTTTCAATAGAAGCCTGATAGGACAGCTTCGCCGCTTTCGGCTGTTTGTTGGCAAGACGGGTACGGATTTTTTCATAATCCGCAGCATAGTCGGCCAGCAGTTGAGGCTTCATTTCCGCAGAAAGCAGTTGTGTCGCTACACCGACTGCACGTGAAGCATCAGCGGTATATAGCACACCATCATTTTGATATTGCGGAGCAATCTTCACCGCAGTATGAGCTTTAGAAGTGGTTGCACCACCAATCATTAATGGAATGTTAAAGCCTTTACGCTGCATTTCTTTGGCGACAAAAACCATCTCATCCAATGATGGCGTGATCAGGCCCGACAAACCGATAATATCGACTTTTTCATCAATCGCGGTTTGTAGAATTTTCTCGCAAGGCACCATTACGCCCAGATCAACGATGTCATAACCGTTACAGCCCAGTACCACGCCCACAATGTTTTTGCCGATGTCGTGTACGTCACCTTTTACGGTTGCCAGCAGAATTTTACCTTTGGCTTCGCCTTGGGTTTTTTCTGCTTCAATGAACGGGTTGAGCCATGCAACTGCCTGTTTCATCACACGCGCGGATTTCACCACTTGAGGCAGGAACATTTTGCCGGCACCGAACAGGTCACCGACCACGTTCATACCCGCCATCAATGGGCCTTCGATCACATCCAGTGGACGTGCAGATTTTAAACGGGCTTCTTCAGTATCTTCATTGATATAGGTGGTAATACCTTTCACCAAGGCATATTCCAAGCGTTTTTCTACGCTTTCATTACGCCATTCCAGGTTCTCTTCGGCTTTTTGCGCGCCGCCTTGACCCCGGTATTTTTCAGCAATTGCCAGCAGTTTCTCGGTCGCATCCTGACCGCTTTCACCCTGATTGCGGTTCATCACCACATCTTCGACCGCTTCTTTCAGCTCGGCAGGAATATCATCATAAATTGCCAGCTGACCCGCGTTGACGATCCCCATGGTCAAGCCTTTCTGGATCGCGTGATACAGGAATACCGCGTGAATCGCTTCACGTACTGGTTCGTTACCACGGAAAGAGAAAGAGACGTTGGAGATACCGCCGGAAATCATCGCATTTGGCAGATTCTGTTTAATCCAGCCAGTCGCTTCAATAAAGTCCACACCGTAGTTGTTGTGTTCTTCAATACCGGTCGCTACGGCAAAGACGTTCGGGTCAAAAATAATATCTTCAGACGGGAAGCCGACTTCATTGACCAGCACATCATATGAACGCTTACAGATTTCTTTTTTACGTTCAGCAGTATCAGCCTGACCATCTTCATCAAAGGCCATCACGATCACGGCAGCACCATACTGACGGCAGAGGCGGGCACGTTCAACAAACTCGTCATAACCCTCTTTGAGGGAAATCGAGTTAACCACCGCTTTACCCTGTACACATTTCAGACCAGCTTCAATAATTTCCCATTTAGAGGAATCCAGCATGATCGGCACACGTGAAATATCGGGTTCAGACGCAATCAGATTCAGGAAATGCACCATGGCACCTTGTGAATCCAGCATGCCTTCATCCATGTTGATGTCAATGATCTGTGCACCGGCTGCCACCTGTTGACGGGCCACGTCCAATGCTTCAGTAAAGTTTTCTTCTTTAATCAGACGCAGGAATTTTTTCGAGCCTGTGACGTTGGTACGTTCACCCACGTTCACAAATAATGAATCTTTGGTGATATTAAATGGCTCTAAACCACTTAAACGGCAAGCAGGTGCAATTTCTGGCAGCTGGCGCGGGCGAATACCTTCAACCGCCTGGGCAATGGCACGGATATGATCCGGCGTGGTACCACAGCAACCGCCAGTAATATTAATCAAACCACTTTCAGCAAATTCTTTCAGGAATGCCGCAGTTTCTTCCGGGGTTTCATCATAGCCACCGAAAGCATTTGGTAGGCCGGCATTCGGATGCGCTGAAACAAAGGTATCGGCTACGTCAGACACGGTTTTGACGTGTGGACGCATGGCATCTGCACCCAGTGCACAGTTAAAGCCAATCGATAAAGGCTCTGCATGACGCATCGAGTTCCAGAAGGCTTCTGCTGTTTGACCTGTCAGGGTACGACCCGATGCATCGGTAATCGTGCCCGAAATCATGATTGGCAGATCATAGCCTTGTTCTTTAAAGACTTCTTTAACTGCAAAGATGGCAGCTTTGGCATTTAAGGTATCAAATACTGTTTCAATCAGGATGATGTCTACACCGCCTTCAATCAACGCCTTGGTTGATTCGATGTAATTCACTTTTAACTGATCAAAGGTAATGTTACGGAACGCAGGGTCATTTACATTTGGAGAAATAGAGGTGGTACGTGAGGTTGGACCCAGTACACCGGCTACAAAACGTGGTTTTTCAGGCGTTGAATATTTGGCGCAGGCTTCTTTGGCCAGACGTGCCGCTTCACGGTTAATCTCCGGCACCAGCTCTTCCATGTGGTAATCCGACATGGAAACGCGCGTACCGTTAAAAGTGTTGGTTTCAATAATGTCAGCACCCGCTTCAAGATAGGCTTCATGAATACCTTGAATAATTTGCGGTTGGGTCAGCACTAAAAGGTCATTATTACCTTTGAGGTCATGTGCCCAATCTGCAAAACGCTCACCACGATAATCCGCTTCTTCCAGTTTGTGACGTTGGATCATGGTACCCATCGCACCATCGATAATGAGAATTTTCTTGGCAAGAAGTTCTTTTAGAGTGGTAAGTGTGGACATGCAGACTTTCTCAGCAGGAATCAAAAATGTGTGTAATCTTAGCAGATTAGTTATCCAATATCTGCTGCATGAACTTAAGAATGATGGATATGCGTGATATAAAAATTTGATAAGTCTATAGATGTGCAGCTATAGATAAGAGCAACAGGTGCGGGAAGCAGGCCAAACTCTTAAAGCTGGGGAGGATCAAGATCTAAAGAATAACCAACTGCTTTTATTCATAATATTGTCATATTTCTTTGGCATGATACAGCCATAAAAAATTTGTCATCATTCGGATCGCAACATATTTCACGCATGACAGCGTTTTACTGTATTGAAAGCAGGAAAGGGTAAAAAGAGGTGGAAGGAGCAAATAAATAATTTTTAATAAAAAATCAGCGGCAGTATTCAGATGAAATAATATGCGCTGGTCGGAATAAAGCTGAAAAATTTGCTTCATAAGCCGGCAAACTGTCATATAATTGTCACAATTTAACTGAACAATACGGGGATCATTGTATCCTCTATTCCTGCTTGCATGAATTCTAACCAAACTCCCATAGATTCAGCACAACAAGGGGCTTCTGTACAGAAGTCAACCAATGTTCATGTGCCCACACCGAAATTTTTTATGCCGGTGTTTTTGACTGTTATTATTTCCACGCTGATTTATATCGGCTTCCAATTGTCTGCAGATTTAGCGCATGTCCCTGCTTTAAGCCTCTATTCAGTGATTCTACTGGCCACGGCCCTGTTTATTGCTTTGGGTTTCGAGTTCGTGAATGGTTTTCACGATACCGCGAATGCAGTAGCGACGGTGATCTATACCAATGCGCTCTCTGCACCTGTTGCAGTGATGTGGGCGGGTTTCTGTAACTTTCTCGGTGTAATGGTCGCAAGTGGCGCCGTAGCATACGGAATTATTGCTTTACTTCCAGTCGAACTGATTATGAATGTAGGAAGCGGCGCAGGTTTTGCGATGGTTTTTGCCATGCTGATCGCGGCGATTCTCTGGAATTTGGGCACCTGGTTTCTTGGTATTCCGGCTTCCAGTTCGCATACCCTGATCGGTTCGATCTTGGGGGTAGGCATCATGAACTATATTCTGAATTCGGGTGCAGGGGCTTCAGGTGTAGACATGGAGCAAGTCATGAAAGTGGGTAAGGCGCTGTTATTTTCGCCTTTAATCGGCTTTGCATTTGCTGCGATCCTGTTTCTGCTGGTGAAGAAAATCTTTAAGCGTCAACTGGAACTGTTCCAGCCGCCTGAAGGCAACAAGCCACCACCACCGATGATTCGTGCCATTCTGATCTTTACCTGCACCGGCGTAAGCTTTGCGCATGGTTCAAATGATGGTCAAAAGGGTATGGGCTTGATCATGCTGATTTTGATTGGCTGTGTACCTTTGGCTTATTCACTGAATAAAAATCTTGATAGCCAGCATATCCAGTCTTTTGGTCAGTTATCTGCACAAACAGCTGATTTGATCTATCCGGAGCATGCCGATATTCCAGATGCACAAGCGCGTGATGTGATTACCAAGTATATTCAAACCAAGGAACTTACACCTGAAGTGGTGCCGGCGCTGGCCAGTTTGACAGACCATTTAGGTGAGAAAGTGGGTACTTATAGCAGCATTAAGGATGTACCAGAAGCACAGGTATCTGAATTCCGTAATGATATGTACTTAAGCACAACAACATTCAAACGTCTGGATAAGGCGGAAGCTTTACCGGCCATGTCTGGTGCGGAGGAAAAAACAGTAGCAGCATATCGTGACAATCTGGACTCTTTCCTGCAATACATTCCGACCTGGGTGAAAGTGGCAACAGCCTTGGCTTTGGGGCTAGGAACGATGGTGGGTTGGAAGCGCATTGTCGTGACTGTGGGTGAACGTATTGGTAAACAGCATATGACCTATGGTCAGGGGATGTCTGCTGAGCTTGTCGCGATGTCAACCATTGCTGCGGCAGATGGTTTGGGAATGCCAGTCTCGACCACACACGTTTTGAACTCTGCCGTTGCCGGTACGATGGTGGCGAACAAGTCTGGTCTGAATTTCCAGATGGTGAAAACAATTTTATCCGCCTGGATATTTACCCTGCCTGCAACAATCTGTTTATCAGGTGGTTTGTACTGGTTATTATTGAAAGTATTCTAAAAAGGTTTGATGTGAAAAACGCTGCTGGAGCAGCGTTTTTTTATGGGTGGGAGAAAATTTTCTAACCTTAAAATTGGTGATTTTTTGCTGAAATAGAAGACCGTTTGTTATCCAATGGCTTGCAAAATTATAAGGGATGCTCCCTCTCCCTATGGGAGAGGGCTGGGGTGAGGTGAGGGTAATCAGAAGGCTAAAAGTACTTTCAATAAAAGGATTAATAGCTAATTTCAACTAAATGTAAAAAATGAGTATTTCTTAGCCTTACTTTTGAAAGATCAAAAGTAACAAAAATCTTTTGTTAGGCTGATGATATGTCCCTATATCACAGCCTAACGGCGACATCCATGTCGCCTGACCAATAAAATTGATTTCATCTTTATTTCAGAAAAAATTACTTCTTCAACTTACCCAACAATCCTTTCGGCAGTTTATCCGTTGCAAAACCATACAGCGCAGCAAAAGGCAATGCCGTGCGTGGCAGGTAAGCCACTCGCCATAAACCGCCATGATTGGCGCCGTGCATCATTAATTCTAAAGGATGATCAAGTTTTACTTCTGGATTGGCAACGGAGTCAGGATTGCGCAGGTCATGAATCCAGAGTGCGGCCATAATGGCATTGGTGGTTTCAGGGGCAAAAGCCTCTACATCAAACAGGCTGGCACCATTAAAAGCAGCTTTGAGCAGCGGGTTTTTGGTCACCGAATAGGTTGTGGTGGAGGGGGCAATATTGATACTGACACGTTGACCCTGGGTACGTGCCAAGGTGGCGCGCCATTGCTGGATGCGTTTTGCTAAAGCATAGTTCGGACCTTGCTCTACCACCAGACAGTCCGCAATGCCATAGGCCTGACCCTGAGCCGAGTGAATCAGGTCTGTATTGTTCTTTTTAAAGAAATACTGGCCGGACAGGGTAGAAATACCTTTAGCAATCAAACCTTCGGTTTTGGAGCGCTGCTGGTATTTAAGCTGGGCCGCCTGAATCACATCTTGCGGTACAGCATACACATCTGTTGGGGTACACATATACATCAGACTGGTCTTGGTTTTTTGTTCACTGACGTATTTCATGATGGCATCCATTGCCATAGATACACGCACATGTTTTTCACCATCCAGATAAGCAATCGCAGCCAAATCCAGATCCTGCTCAAATTGCGCCAGCCATTGGGCAATTTCAGGAATCTGGGTTAATAAATTGGCACCGAGCTTTTCTTTCAGGATGTGGTCTGCTGTATCGGTATTTAAAGCTTCACTTGAGGGTGCATACAGTGTGGCATTACCTTGACGGACAGTCTCAATAATTTTGCCCCAGACCCGAGTATTGGGCAGGTCGATGGCCACAATATTGGCTTTCCATCTGGACAGCCAGGTCAGTGGCCCGGCTTCAGAGGCAGCACCAAACAACACGGTGGTACGGTCCGAAAGATCGAACCATTCTGGATGAGCCACACAGGCACGCAGAGCCTGGGCATGGCTGGCTTCGACAATGCCTTGATCTTGCCAGGTCTGGATCTGCTCAAGTAAGGCGGGTCCATGCAACTTTTTGCCTTGGTAGGGCACATACCATTCTGGTGCTGCTGCTGACTGACCTATGATTTTGAAGGTATGCAGCGGGACGGCGGCCAACGTCATGACCTGGTTCAAAGCATACTTTTGACCATCACGGTAAAACTCAAAACTTTCATGCGCCTGTTTTAGCCCATGTTCTGCAATGCTAATAGCTGCTTCAGCATTTTTTAAACCATTTTCAACCAGACGTTTAAAATGAACAGGATAGTGTTTGCGCCAGTTTTTTTCAGATTGTACTGCAGCTGCATGTTGCGGATTGACAGCAGAAAGTGCATGAGCCAGTAATTCACGTCCGACTTTGGAGGTACTTGGTTTTTGTTGTTGGGTATGGCGTGGAAATTGTAGACCGTCTAAAGATGTGGACATGCAAAATATCTCGTGGCTTAACATAATTAATATACAGATGTATACATTATCGCTGTGAACTTGCTGCTGAGGTTGGCAATAACTGCCATCCTATATGTCAAAATTATTACCAGATGTTTCAATTGAGGCCAGGTTGATAGACTCGGGCAAGTCAAGTAGTGACGTCGATCAGCTGAATCATTTTATTTAAATAGGTGAAGTGCTGAGCGCGGTGAAAGAGTGATCGCAATGAGTCATTTTGGAGTTGGGTTGGGGTGGGTTGGGTTGTATAAAACGCTGCCTTAGGGAAGCAGGATTTTTAGCCATTTAGGTATTTGATTATTTATTTTGCTACCTAGGGATAGAAGTGTAGCGACTATCCCCAAGCTCAGGACCATGCTAGAAAGGCAGCTGCGACAGTTTATTCAGGAAGTGTGGAATGAGTCGAGGTTCGATCAAAATAGTAATGATCACTCCATAAGCTGCACCCCAAAGGTGGGCACTGTGGTTAATATTAGAGTTACCGCGCTTGCCAGACCAGATGCTGTAGGCCACGTATAGGACTGCAAAAATAATGGCGGGCACCGGGATAAAAAACACAAAGATCAATTTCCAAGGTTCAAATAGAATATAGGCAAACAGAACCGCAGACACTGCACCCGAAGCGCCTAAACTTGCCCAGCGTGGATTATTTTTATGGTGCAGGTAGCTAGGAATAATTGCAGCAATTAAACCGCCCAGATAGAACAGTACAAAGCCAAGGTCATAGAGATACTGGCGATAAAAACTTTCAATAATACTGCCAAAGAAAAACAGGGTAATCATATTGAACAGCAGGTGAGTGCCGTCTGCATGAATAAAACCATGTGAAATGAAACGATCATATTCACCGCGTTGAATGGCAGGTGGCCAGAAGATCAGGCGGTTCATGACACGCTCTTTGGAAAAAGCAATAAAAGAAATAATGCAGGTAATCAGAATGAGGCTAACAGTATGATTAAAAGGTAAATGCAGCATAACAGGTCGTTCTCATTCTGAATAATAATGCTCAATCTTGCCATTAATCTGGTATTTAGGGAGCACTTTTATAATAATTCCGACAATTTTAGTTGAAATTTTATCTTTACCCCGCATCTTCAGTTAAAATAGTAACTTCAGCTTGAGGAAATGATTGTTATGTCGACTGAGAACAGCAGCACTGCAGTGGTTGAAGATATTCCGAATTTATTGATTACACCGTCTGCCCAAGAGTATTTAAAGGATTTGTTGGAAAAACAGAATACGCCAGGTATTGGTGTGCGCGTTTTTGTTGAAAATCCGGGTACACCGCGTGCTGAATGTTGTATGGCATATAGCGCCCCGGATGAAGTTGTTCCCACAGATTACAAGCAAGAATATCCAGATTTTCCTGCATTTATTGATTCGCCTTCAATTCCGTACCTGTTAGATGCGGTCATTGACTACAACAAAGACCGTTTTGGCGGCCAGTTGACCTTCCGTGCACCGAATTCAAAAGTGCCGCGCGTAGGCCCTGATGCTTCAATCGAAGAGCGTATTACTTACGTACTTCAGTCTGAAATTAACCCGGGTCTTGCAGGCCATGGCGGGAACTGTGCATTGGTCGAAGTGGTTGAAGATCCTGAGCATGGTTTAACTGCTGTACTTAAATTCGGTGGTGGTTGCCAAGGCTGTTCAGCTATTGATGTCACCCTGAAACAAGGGGTTGAAACCACCTTGAAACAGCATGTTCCTGAACTGATGCAGGTGGTTGACCAGACTGACCATAGTCAGGCAGAAGGCGCTTATTTCAAATAATATTTGAGTGAAAAAGCGAAAAAAATCCCTCGGTTAGCCGAGGGATTTTTTTATGCAATGACATGAATTCTATTGGCAGGTTTTGGGCAATTGAATAAAAACTGCAAGCGGCTTTTCTATCTAGACATTCAAGATTTTTAAGGTTTCTTCACGATAATAAAACTGTTCAAGATATTTACGGGCACGTGTTCTCAGATGCTGCTGGGAAAGCATGAGCTGAATGAGCGGAACGAGCAGTTCATTCAGCTCATGCTGGATCAGGGCTTCATCAATATTCAGGTCACGCAATAACTGGTCAAAAGTATGGGTCTGATTACGGATGTACCAGGTATATACTCCATCATGAATCTGTTGCTGCATATATTCGGTTTGTCGTAAATGATCCCAGATTTCATGGGCCAAACCGACGGTATGGGGCAGATCCTGGGTTTCAATATAGTTTTTCAGTACCGACAGCGGCATTTCTTTAACCTTATGCCAGAGATTGGCCTGAAAATGGTACAGCTTTTCATCATCAAAATGCTGGTTCAGTACATGTTCACTCATCTGGCTGAGTTTCAGAATATTTTTTTGCAGATAACGGGCAACGGTATCATCTAAGCTGCTATCCGTGACGTTTTCCAGAACAGATTTGCCCATTTTCATGAAACGGGAAACGCCGGGAACACTTTTGGCAATCACGGAGTTATCAAGATAGTCCTGAATGGAGTGCTGAATCAATTGCGTAATCATGGCTGAAAATGCCGGATTATTGACCACGGTTTTGATCAGGCGCTGACGGTGTCCGCTTTTGCTGGCCACATATTGTGCGATCTTATCAACGGTTAATACGGGAATAACATCAGCAATTTTAGTCTGGTCATTGGCTGGATGCACCAGTGCAAAACGAATATGTTCAGCAATCTGCTCGACCAGAAAAGTTGTGGCTGCTGTAGCTAAAATCTGTTTTTGCAGTAACTGGCTAATCAGTTCACAGCTCCACAACTCTTTTAAGGGGTGTTTACGGAACCAGAGATAGAACTCATGAAACTCGGTCTGAATGGTATCAGCCTGAGCAAATGTCTGCTCCAGAAAATCAAGCTGGGCATCGATCAATTGCTCAATCATGGGATGTTTCTGCATGGTATCTCTGAACTTAGTTTAAAGGGATGAGTTTATCAGCTAGAGGGTTTTTTAGGGTCTGTGTCTTGGCCAGAAAAGGCAAATAGCTCTGGGCAACCTGTTTTTCTGCTTCCAAAATCGGCATATGACCAACATTATTTAAAATGACCGGCGTTTCGGCACGTTTAAGCAAAGAATAAAGCTCTTTAACCACTTCAACATTAATAATCCGGTCCTGCTTACCCCACAAGATAAGTGTTGGAGCTTCAACTGTCCGGGTGAGGCGTGCAAAACTTTCCGGAGTATAAATCCGGTTGAGCATGACAACCTGATCAATGGATTTACTGGTCTGCTCAGAACGTGAAATCAGCAGTTTTTCCTGGGCATATTTTAATTGATAGGGCACAACAGGCGGATTTTGCATCAGCTGTTTGGATATACCTTCCAGATCTCCAGGTTTGGTGACAATCAGATCCTTTAAGGCATGTGGATCTTTGGTATAAGGGGTATTACCCAGTTTATAGATCCCGGCACTATTGACTAAAAAAAGGCTTTGGGTATCAAATGGATATTGTGCAGCATAGACGGTTGCTATAGAGCCGCCGAGAGAGTGTCCGGCCACATGCAGATCCTGCTCAATGCCTAAGGTTTCAGCAAACAGGCGCAGTTGAGAGGTGACATTCGGTACTGAAACATCAAAGTTGGCAGGAACCCTGGTCTCGCCATTACTGGGCAGGTCAGGAATAATCACATGATAATAGGGGGTAAGAAACTGTGCGACACGATTCCAGTTATCCCGGGTTCCGGCCAGTCCGTGAATGAGTAAAATAGAAGGTTTATGTTTGGCTCCCCCTTCACTATAACTCCAGCTAATATCACCAATTTTAAGTGTTTTAGACTGAAGGCCAGCCTGATGGCGTTCCTGGATCAAATATTGCTGTAAGAGCTGTGTTGATTTTTCAGTCTTGGTTCCGGTAAATAAATTTTGTGCATAACTGAGTCCAGGTAAAGTCAGACTCAGGCTGAGTAAAGCCGAACAAAACATATTTGAGCGCAACTTTATTATTTTCGTCATTGCTACTTTCCTCAAATTAAATGATCGGGCAAATCGCCCCCCAAAAATACTTCCATGTTCTAAATTTAAAAAGTATGAATGAATCTATTCTCATCTTTGGTTTATTTTAAAGGATTATTGGCTATTGTTCATCTATGAATTTTTTGTTTAAGACAATAAATATGAGGTGAAATGTGACCAGATTTGCATAAATGGCCAGCCAGAGCTGAAACAATTCAACTGCAAAAAAATTAAACAGCTAATTTTTTTTGCAAGTGACTTTCAAAAAATCTAGCAGTAAGATATTCCAACTCAATACAGTGGTGGTAAAAAATGCTCACAGCTCAGGAAGCGCTAGAACGTCTTAAACAGGGTAATCAACGTTTTGTTACGGGCGATACCTCTCATCCAAGGCAATTGAGCCATCAACAGCGAGCAGAAATGGCAGAGGATCAAAACCCTTTTGCGATTGTCTTGGGGTGTTCGGATTCACGTGTCCCTGCGGAAATGGTATTTGATCAAGGCCTGGGGGATCTGTTTGTCATTCGTGTGGCAGGCAATGTCGTAGCACCCTCACAGGTTGGGAGCGTAGAGTTTGCCGCGGAGCGTTATGACTGTGCGGTGGTGGTGGTATTAGGTCATAATCATTGTGGCGCTATTCAGGCCACGATTGATACCTTAACCTGCCCAGATTGTCCACCATCCAATAATCTGATGTCGATTGTAAACCGGGTACGTCCATCCGTTGAAACGCTGCTGCAAACTGAACTGAAAGATGATCTGGCTAAACTATCCAAGCATGCAGTACGATCCAATGTCTTTGCCTCAGTGAACCAGTTGCGTCATGGCTCGGCCGTGATTGAAGGTCTGATTGCCAAAGGCAAGTTAAAAGTGGTGGGAGCAGAATACTCACTGGAAACCGGAGAAGTTGTTTTTTTTGATTTCTAAGAGTTAAAGATCAGTTTTTAAGTCTTCCGAACTCTCCTTTAAAAAAGGAGAGTTTTTTTGTTGAACTAACTTTAATTTACAAGAGTTTTTTTCTCGTCAACAAGGCGGGAAAATACTTTCAAACATGCATTTTACAACGCACTTTGAATATAGGGATAGGCATTGTTCAATAGAATCGTTTGTGCTTTGGCATTCGGATGAATCTGATCCTGCTGCATCAGACTTTTATGGCCGGCCACACCCTGCATAAAGAAAGGCAATAATTTGACCTTATATTGCTGGCTTACCACTTTATAATTATTTTCAAATGCCCTGCCATACGCCTGACCATAATTCGGTGGCATTTTCATGCCAAATACAATCACTTTGGCCTGGGCTTTTTGGCTTTGCTGCACCAGATTGGCCAGATTTTTCTGGATCATTTGCGGTGGCTGCCCGCGCAAGCCATCATTACCACCCAGTTCAATCACGACAATATCCGGACGATGAGTCTGTAACAGTTTAGGCAGTCTTGCCACTGCACCACTGGTGGTTTCGCCACTCATACTTGAATTGACCACTTTGTGCTGTTTCGGATAGTGTTGGTCTAAGCGTTTTTGCAATAAACTTACCCAACCTTGCTGTGGTTGAATACCATAACCTGCACTTAGACTGTCACCCACAATCATAATGGTCTTTGCCGACACGCCGAAAGGAATCAGGCATATACTCCACAGGATCAGGCAAGGCAATACACGGGTTTTCTGAACTCGATCTTTCATATAGGACACGTATGATTCAAAGCAGTTACGATTCGACCATCATGCCACAAGCAATTATTTCTGCCCAGAAGCTGACACAAAAGATACAGCTTTCACAAAAACAGCTGACGATTTTTGAGGATCTTTCACTAGACATACAGGCTGGGGAACAGGTGGCGATTACTGGTCGTTCGGGTTCGGGGAAGTCGACTTTACTGGGAGTTTTAGCGACTTTGGATCAGGCCAGTTCTGGTCAGCTGATGGTATGTGGCGAACAGGTGTCGAATTTAAGTGAAGAGCAACGTGCTGTAGTCCGCTTAAAAAATATCGGTTTTGTATTTCAGTCCTTTCAGTTGCTGCCACATTTGACAGCTTTAGAGAATGTCATGTTACCGTTGCGTTTGCAGCCGGGTTTTAAATATAGCGAGGCAGAGCAGAAGGCACTGCTGCTGCTGAAAAAAGTTGGTCTGGACCGGCAGGCCCAGCAAACGCCAAAAGTCTTATCGGGGGGAGAGCAGCAACGGGTAGCAATTGCCCGGGCATTGGTCAGTGCACCTAAAATCATTTTTGCAGATGAACCTACAGGCAACCTGGATGGTGAAACGGCGCATGAGATCGAGCAATTACTGTTTCAGCTCAACCGTGAACTGGGCACCACGCTGGTTCTGGTGACCCATGATCCAAAACTGGCCCAACAATGTCAGCGGCATTTTGAGCTGCTGGATGGTCAGCTCGTTGAACATGCCAGCGGAGGATGATATGCAGCAGCTATTTCGTCCCTTACTCACACAAAGTTTTAAAAGCACGGGTATTTATCTGCTGATTATTGCCCTGACCTTGGCCATTAGTGCCACGACTGCGCTGAAGTTCAGTAATGAACAGATTCAAAATGCGGTCGCTTTGCAGGCCGCGGAGATGCTGGCAGCTGATCTGGTGCTGTCAGATAATGAACCTTTGGCAGAAGAATGGCGTGATCAGGCCAGACAGCTGGATTTACAGCAGTCTGAGGTAACCTTCTTTAATACCATGGCTTTTACCGATGAACAGTTTGTCATGGTCAATGTCAAGGCGGTTGATCAGGCCTTTCCGCTGCGTGGTCAATTGCAAACCCAACCCGCAAAAACAACCATTCAACCCGGTGAAATCTGGCTCAGTCCCCGAGCGATGGATCTGCTCAATGTAAGGTTGGGAGATGAGCTGAATATTGCTGATGCAAAATTTAAGTTCACCGCTCAAATTGCAAAAGACTCCAATCAGGAGCTTGGTTTTTCCGGATTTTCGCCTACCGTCATCATCTCTCAGGCAGATGTTGCACGAACTCAGGCCATTCAGGTGGGCAGCCGGATTGACTACCGTTTGCTGCTGGCTGGTAATCCTGAACAGACGCAAGAATATGAAGCTTGGTTCAAACAGCAGATAAAATCTAAAAAAGAGAAAATGGATGCACCAGTCGCCGAAGTAGACGGGCAGGAGTTTGAGGAGCAGGGTAGTCTAAAATTACGTAATGCCAGCGAGGGCAATACCCGTTTAATGCGTCCGATTGCCAATCTGGATACCTTTTTGCAATTGGCCAATATCCTGACCATTTTATTATGCGGAATTGCAATTGCTTTAACAGCACAACGTTATGTACAGCAGAATCAGGATCATATCGCGCTGATGCGCTGTATAGGCGCGACCAAGCACCAGATTCTGGCCGCTTATCTGGCCTTGCTTGGAGTTGTGCTACTGGTTGCCATGCTGATCGGGACGCTCATTGGGATCAGTCTGGGATATGGATTGTTACAGTTAATGTTGCAGCTGATTCCCAACCTGCAACTTGAGTTTTCTGTGATGAAGATGTTGCTGGGCCCTTTACCCGTTGCCATGTTGACCAGTGCGATTGTCTTGCTGGGTTTTGTTATGCCGAGCCTGTTTCAGCTGTTAAATACGCCACCTATTCGGGTAATTCGCCAGCAGGAAAAGTCGGTCCAGTCCATGCTATGGATGTTACTGTGCGGGACCTTGGGCCTGATTGTTTTTAGCGTGATTCTGACTGAAAATATTGTGCTCACCGCCTGGGTGATTGGGGCAATTGTCCTGTTGTGTGCTGTGCTGTATTTTACGGTCTGGAGCACGTTAAAACTGCTACGGAACCTGAAATTTAACCTGTCGGCTTATGTCCGTACGCCGTATCAGACGGCTTTGCAAATTACCGCACTGGCTCTCGGATTGAGCCTGATCAGTGTACTCACCGTACTGCGTACCGATCTGCTGGAACGCTGGCAGCAACAGTTGCCTGAAGGTACACCGAACCAGTTTGTGTATGGCTTGCCATCTTATGAGATGCCTGAGTTGAAAGCCCAGCTCAAACAGAATGGCTGGAACAGCACACCACTTTATCCGAATATTCGCGGGCGCCTGGTGGCAAAAAATGACCAGCCTTTTAACGCTGAACTGATTAAGCAAAGCAATACTCTAAGACGTGAACTGAATCTGACCCAGTCAGACCGTTATCCTCAGGATAATGTCATTGTTCAGGGCGAAACGGTATTAAAACAGCCGGGCGAAGTGTCGGTCGAAGCGCAGACTGCCAAGGAGCTGGGCATCAAGCTCGGCGACAAACTAAGCTTTAGTCTGCCTGAAGGTAGGCTGGAAGCGAAAGTGGTGAATCTGAGAACCGTGGAGTGGGAAAGCTTTAGTCCGAACTTCTTCTTTATTTTTGCACCCCAGAGCATGGATGCCAATGCCGGCAGTTATCTGGGCAGTTTTTATGTGCCTGAAACAGACAAAGATCAACTGGTTTCTATCATCCAGCGGTTTTCCAATACGGTTTTTATTGATGTCAGTCTGATTCTTGAAGAAATCAAACGCATAGTAAATGTTCTGGTGCAGATCATTACTATTTTGGCGATGCTGGTCAGTGTGTCCGGCTTTCTGGTATTGATGGCCTGTCTGAATCTGCTCATGGATGAGCGCAAACGAGAAGTGGCTTTAATGCGTTCTTTTGGCAGTTCCAAGCGCAAACTAAAAACCCTGATGAGTCTGGAAGTTGGTTTTATCGGCCTGTTTGCTGGCGTGGTGGCATGTTTGTTTGCCGAAGTCATCAGTGCCATTGCCAGTTATAAAATGGATCTCCTGATTCAGCCACACTGGGAAATCTGGCTGATTTTACCGGTCTTGATGACGCTGCTTTGTGCGCTGGTGGGGCGTTATCGACTCAGCTATCTGTCCGATATTCCCCCCTTGCAAAGCCTGCGCGAGATGAACCAGTAAGATTCATCTTCTTTGTGGCTTTAAATGTGCAGCTGCTGTTGCATCAGGCGGAGAATGTCTTGCCAGAAAGGACGGATTGGCTCCAGCAAGGCCAGATTATATTGATAGAGCAGGCCACACACGACCACGCCCAGAATCAGGGCAATGAGTTGCATCAGTTTGCCCCATTGCAGTCGTTGTAGCAGATACCAGAGCAGAGTCAGGCAGGCACCCATGATCATGCCGCCGATATGGGCAGCATTATTAATCCCGCTGATCATAAATCCCATCACGAGGTTTAGGCCCATAATCATGATCAGGGTTTTCTTGTCCAGAATAAAGCGCTGTTGAGGCAGTATGGGCAATATGGACAAGACCGTCAGGGCTGCACCCAGCCCCATGACAGCGCCAGAAGCGCCAGCACTCACGCTGGGTAAAAGCTCGGGATTGGCTACGCCACCTTCAATTAAGGCATAAGTATCCTGAATGTTCATGTAACCGCTAAATAGGCTACCCATCAGGCCGGCACACAGATAGAGCCCAATAAAGTAAAAACGGCCAAACAGCTGCTCAGCAACGCTACCAAAAATATACAGTGCCCACATATTCAGCATGAGATGAATCAGGCCAAAATGGAAAAACATGCTGCTAAACAAGCGTATGGGTTCCGCCAGATAAGTTAAGGGAGCATAGTCCGCTCCCCAGGAAATGGCATCTCTGGAACTAGGCTGGCTAATATCCATGCCACTTAGCACCTGCCAGCCAAATAAGCCGACATTGATACCAATCAGGAGCGCAGTTATCCACCAGAGTTGTACTTCCGGTTTACGATAGGAGGTGGGTGGAGAGTATTTAGACATGCTATTTTTTTTGCGATGAGTGTATATTTCGCATAAGCTTAACACGAAAAATCAAATATTCAGGAGTAACGCACTGACATGAAAGCCTTTCTGATCCGCACGATTTTAATCATCGTCAGTGTGATTTTACTTATACAGTTGTGGATTTTTGCAAGTTTGGTCTGGTGGCGCACCAATCCGGTGAATACCACCATGATGATGCGGATTGATTACTGGACTGAGCCTTCCAAGCCCATTCAGCACCAATGGCGGCCTTATGACGAAATTAGCCTGAACCTAAAGCGTGCCATTGTTACGGTAGAAGACGGGAAATTTATTCATCATCATGGCTTTGACTGGGATGGTATCCAGACCGCATTAAACCGTAACAAGAATGAAGGCCGCGTGGTGGCAGGGGGGTCAACCATTTCCCAGCAATTGGCAAAAAATCTTTTTTTGATAAATAAGCGTTCCTTTGTACGCAAAGGTCAGGAAGCGATCGCTACCTGGATGATGGAACGCATGTGGTCCAAGGAACGCATTCTGGAAGTCTATTTAAACTCAATCGAGTTTGGTGACAATATTTATGGGGTTGAAGCCGCAGCCAAACATTATTTTGGTAAAACGTCACAAAGCCTTAGCCGTGATCAGGCGGTTTTTCTGGCAGCGATTCTGACCAATCCAAAATACTTTCAGGACCATCGCCATTCATCGGCCCTGAAAGCACGCAAACGTATGATTCAACGCTATATGAATTATGCCGAATTACCTTAGGTCTATAATTTGAAATAAAGCCTAATTTTTTTGGGCGTTTTTATCAAAGTGACATCAAATTGAAGCATACTAAAGCAGATAAGCAAAATTTTAAAATAGCGTAGGTTTCATATGAATACGGCAGCCACAACCACTTCGGCACCGACTGAATATACATATAATGATCGTTACATCAATCGTGAATTGTCTATTCTGGACTTCCATTTACGTGTACTGGAACAGGCTGTCGATCCTTTACACCCCTTGCTCGAACGCATGAACTTCCTGCTGATTTTTTCGCGCAATCTGGATGAGTTTTTTGAAATTCGCGTTGCCGGAGTTATGGAGCAGCTTGATCTGGGCAATGAAAGTCGCAGCCCGGATGGTTTGACGCCCAAGCAGGTACTGGATCAGATTTCCAAGACGGCACATGCTGCAATTGAACGTCAATACCGTATTTTAAATGAAGAAATCTTACCAAAATTACGCGAAGAAGATATTTGTTTTCTGCGCCGTGGCGAGTTAACCCCGGCTCAATCAGCCTGGGTCAAAAAGTATTTTCAGGAGCAGGTTGCGCCTGTCCTGACACCCATCAGTCTAGACCCGGCACATCCATTTCCGCGTCTGGTAAACAAGTCACTGAACTTTATTGTTACGCTGGAAGGCAAAGATGCCTTTGGCCGTCAAATTGATCTGGCTGTGGTGCCTGCGCCACGTTCATTGCCGCGTGTCGTGCGTTTGCCAGATGAGCTGACAGATGGCAAGGAACATCATGTCATGCTTTCCGCCATTATTCATGAGCATGTGTCCGATCTGTTCCCCGGTATGACCGCGACGGGATGTTATCAATTTCGCGTGACCCGTAACGCCGATCTGGCCTTAAATGAAGATGTGGAAGATTTGGCCAAAGCGCTGAAAGGCGAACTCAGTTCTCGCCGTTTTGGTCGTGCCGTACGTCTGGAAGTGACAGAAAATTGTCCGCAGCATATTTATCATTATTTGCTCAACGAATTTGATCTGGAAGAAGAGCAGCTGTATAAAGTGGCAGGGCCGGTCAATCTGGCGCGTCTGCTATCGAATTTTAAACGTCCCCATTTACGTTATGATTCACATACTCCGATCATTCCCAAAGCACTGAGAAAATATGAAAATATTTTCAGTGCCATGCAAAAGCAGGATATCTTGCTGCATCATCCCTTTGAGTCTTTTGCCCCTGTCATTTCTTTGTTGCGTGAGGCAGCGCGTGATCCGAAAGTACTAGCCATCAAACAGACATTGTATCGTAGTGGTCCCGACTCTGAAATTGTCCAGGTGCTGGCAGAGGCTGCACGAAATGGCAAAGAGGTAACAGCGGTAATTGAGCTGCGTGCTCGCTTTGATGAAGAATCCAATATTGCTGTGGCCAATGTTTTGCAGGAAGCCGGGGCCGTCGTGGTCTATGGGATTGTTGGCTATAAAACCCATGCCAAAATGATTCTGGTGGTGCGCCGGGAAAATAACAAACTGGTCCGTTATGTACATCTGGGAACTGGCAACTATCATGCGGGTAATGCGCGGATTTATACCGATTACGGTTTATTAACAACGGATAAAGAGCTCTGTGAAGATGTACACCGCATTTTCCAGGAACTGACCGGTATGGGGAAAATGGCCAAGCTGAAAAAGCTGCTGCATGCACCATTCACCTTGCATGCCCAGTTAGTTAACTATATTGATAATGAAATTGCCCATGCCAAGGCAGGCAAGCCAGCGCAGATTATTGTCAAAGTCAATGCGCTTACCGAGATGCAGCTGATCAATAAGCTTTACGAAGCATCTCAGGCAGGGGTACAGATTGACCTGATTATCCGTTCAATTTGCAGCCTGCGTCCTGGCTTGGCAGGCCTGTCGGAAAATATTCGGGTACGTTCGATTGTAGGCCGCTTCTTGGAACATACGCGGGTTTATTATTTTGCTAATAATGGCAATGCACAAATTTATTGTTCAAGTGCCGACTGGATGGATCGTAACCTGTTTAACCGGGTAGAAGCCTGTTTCCCCGTTGAAGATGAAGCCTTAAAAAAGCGGATTTATCAGCAAGGTTTACTGAACTATCTGAAAGATAACCAGCAAGCCTGGCTGTTACAAGGCGATGGCACCTGGATTCGCGCCCAGCCAGCCGAAGGAGAAAAGCTGCATAATGCCCAGCGTGAACTGCTGGAAATTTTTAAATAAAGCAGCGGATAAAAAGAGACTGTAAATACAGTCTCTTTTGTTTTTTATCAGAGATTCTGGTTTATTAAATCTTGTTCCAATAAAAAAAGGAGCGATGTAAGCTCCTTTTTATGTACAGATAATGAATCTTGTCTTAGTCCGCCGGGTGCTGGGTAATCTTTTGCAAAATTTGTAGCAGCATGTCGAACTCGCTTTGTAGCGGTGTACTTTTGCGAGTCACTAAGGCCAAGGTCCGGCTAGGCGCCGCCTGAATGGCTTTAACTTGTAACTCAGGATTGGCCTTGATCATACTGCTATATAGCGCGATTTCAGGCAGCAAGGTAAAACCAAGATTTGCAGAAACCATTTCGATTAGTGTCGGTAAAGAGCTGGCTTTTAAGCGATGATCATTTTTACGTTCGCCGATCGGACAGGCACTGAGTGCATGATCACGTAAACAGTGACCTTCTTCAAGCAGCATCAGACGTGACAGATCCAGATTTTCTAGCTTATCTGCTTGAGCCGAAGCTTGATCAGACTTATGGTGCACCAGATACAGATTTTCTTTATTAATCTCGGCTACTTTCAGGCCGCGTGTATCAAAAGGCAGTGCCAGTACCACCATGTCCAGATTGCCGTGTTCCAGTTTCTCTACAATCCTCTCACTTTGTGCTTCATGCAGATGCAGCTGGATTTTTGGCAACTGTTTATGAACTTCATCCAGTAATTGCGACAGAATAAACGGTGCAATGGTTGGAATGACACCGAGATGCAAATCGCCGGTAAGGGGTTCACTCATCTCACGACTTAAACGCATCAAGTCCTGGGCATCAGCTAATAGAACACGAGCACGTGCAACCACTTGCTCACCAAGAGGAGTTAAACGTACATTCTGACGGTCGCGCTCAACAAGTACGCCACCCAGTAAACGCTCGAGTTCCATAATACCACCAGACAGGGTTGACTGGGTCACAAATGAACGGCGAGCAGCTTCTGTAAAATGCAGCGTCTCTGACAGTGTTACAAGGTATGACAGCTGTCTTAGGGATGGTAATGCAGCCATAGTGTCCTAATATTTATGATTTAAAATGATCAGCAAATAATTCGCTAAGATGTGGAATAAAATGAGGGGGGATATCATGCCCCATTCCTTCAATTAATTCAAATTTAGCCCCTGGAATTGCTTTGGCAACAGCCTTGCCATGACTAGGAGGTAGCAATCGATCACGAGCCCCATGAACCACCAGGGTATCCTGCTTGATTTGCTTGTCCAGTTGCAGCAATGAACCTGTACATAATATTGCTAAAAACTGTTGAAGTACACCCGCCGGATGGTAACTCCGTTTATACAACTTGCGGGCTGTCTGAATCGCTTCCACGTGATTGACATAACCCGGCGAACCGATCAGCTTAAACAGTTTCAGGCTATGATCTACGATGCCATCTTCATCTGTTGAGGCCGGTTTGTCAATTAAACTAAAGAGCTGCTTTGGAAAAGGAGGAGGCAATAGCGGCTGGTTATTGCTGGTAAACAGCAGGCCGAGTTTCTTGACCTGCTCCGGGTGGCGGGCTGCCAGAATCTGTGCAATCATGCCGCCCATCGAAGCGCCCAGCACATAGACCTGTCCAAGCTCCAGTTTATCGATCAGCAGGCTAACATCTTCAGTCATGTCATACAGGTTATAAGGTGCTCCCTGATTGCCCAGACCGAGCATAAAACGGCTCATCATTTTAAAGGTATTCAAGCGCGGACCTTTATGATGGATCTTGGATGACAGACCAATATCGCGGTTGTCAAAACGAACGATATAATAGCCCTGATCAATCAGCGATTTACAGAAAAAGTCAGGCCAGTACAGCATCTGTGCACCGAGTCCCATAATCAGCAAAATAGGGGGGTGATCCGGTTCTCCGCCTACTTCTACATGTAATTCAATACCATTACCAAGATCAACCTTGGTTTCACGCATAAAAGATGTATAAGGGGAGTGGTTAAACTGCAGCGCACTATGCATGATAAGCTTCCTAATTAAAGGACATTTCGTTTAAAAAACGTCCTTCATATATTAAACATCTAAAGAGTTGCTGGAATCAAGTCAGGAACAAGTTTGCTCAGGGTCAGGCGTTGCTTGGCTGCTGTCGCCCCTAATAATACGAAACCACGCAATACACCTTCTACATCTATTGCTTTGGCAATCATGCCATCTTCCAGCTCTTCCGTTTCCCAAGTCACATTGACTTCAGCAGGTGCAGCTAATACGGTCAATGGTGCTGCTGGTGTTTTTACTGCAACCGGCATGGCAGGATAATGCACTGCGGTATGCTCGCCATTTAAGGTTTTGGCCAGAGCACGTGCCTGTTGCATGATGGGCATGACATAAGGCAACAGGATGCCGTTTACTTCAGCACAGTCTCCGACAGCATAAATATCCGGCTGATTGGTTTCTAGCAGGGCATTGGTTAGAATCCCGCGACTGCTATGAATATCAGCTTTTTTCGCGACAGAAATATTTGGCTGCAAGCCTACCGCAGACAGAACCACATCGGCGACCAGTGATTGACCATTCGCCAGCGTGACCAGATAATCTGCATTGTCCATTTTGGAGACTTTTTCAACTGTGGTAGCCAGCACAAAATGTATACCTGTTTCTTCAAGATGCTGCTGGAACACTTCAGCCACATGCGCAGGTAAAAGGCGGCCCAGTGGTCGAGGTGCAAGGTCAATAACAGTCACCTGATGTTCGGTATGTTGCAGGTCATTGGCAAATTCGCAGCCAATTAGACCAGCACCTAGAATTACCACACGTTTGTCTTCACGATTGGCCAGATTTTGGCGGAATGCTTTGTAGTCGTTCAGGTTGTTAACCACATGAATTTCGTCGCTGGCATCGCCGGCAATTGCCAAACGTACTGGATTAGCCCCCACCGCCAGAACCAGTTTTGAGTAAGGTTGCAGACTTTCCTGTCCATCTTTTTCTAAGTGTAGCTGATGCTGTTCTGGGTCAATCGCTTTTACCCAGGTATGTTGCCGGATTTGCATATTGAGTTGTACCGACATTTTTTCAGCATCCCCTAAAGGAATCTGCTCAGGTGCCTTGCTCCCTGCCAGTGCATTTGAAAGAGTCGGTTTTGCATAATTGATCGCATCATCAGCACAAATCATAACAAGTTCATGGTCTGGATTAAGCTTGCGAAATTCACGTGCGACGGCATAACCGGCCATTCCGGAACCAATGATGACGATAGGATGCATAATATTCTCCAGACTTTCTAAAATTAAATTTATAAATTTTTTAAAGGACATAAAAAAAGACCATTCAGCATGGTCTTTAAGAGGACATGATCAGACTTCAATCATTTCGAAATCAGCTTTTGATACGCCACAATCTGGGCAAGTCCAGTCATCTGGAATATCTTCCCATTTGGTACCGGCCACAATTCCATCCTGAGGCCACCCCAGTGCTTCGTCGTAAATCCATCCACATACGATGCATTGATATTTTTTCATGTAACTCTCCAAAACTGACCAACTGTAGGAGTCAGCTAAAAACTATAACGTGCACGACTCTAAAATAATATGACTTTAATAGTGAACATATTGGGCTAAATTTTTACGCAGTTCCGTTCAGAAAGTAAAGCGAATAAGAGTTTAAACAGTGAAATTAAGATCGGAATGGCAACTCAGGCCAAATTTTATCGATGAAAGGGCTAAATCTGTATTTCAAGCATACGGTCAGAGCAGCACGATTCAGCCTAAAATCAAAACCCACCAAAGTATTCAGGAGACTGTATATTTCTTGAAGTATTCTGACTTGATGTATTTTTAATCAATTTGCACGATTTTAGAAAATATTTTTAAAAAATAAATTAAATTATTAATATCAAAATCTTATAATTTAATATTGTCTTATATTTAGGCGTTTGTCCTTGTTTGTTTTGACCCTTTAGTCTAATATACAACTATTCATTTTCATGTTTAAGAATCTCCCATGAGCAATTTGTCTACTTCATTGTGGTCTAACATTCGTACTGTTCAGGATTTCCCAAAACCGGGGATCTGTTTCTTTGACCTGACACCTTTATTCACCAGCGATATTAGTCAACTCACTGATGCGTTGATCGAGAGCATTCCGGCCGACAAACTGGCAGCAGTAGATAGCTTTCTAGCCGTAGAAGCGCGTGGCTTTGTACTGGCCAGCTTATTGGCACAGCGTACAGGAAAGGGCTTATTGTTAGTGCGTAAAGCTGGCAAGCTACCGCCTCCAGTGATTGGGGTGGGGTATAGCCTGGAGTATGGGGTGGACCGTCTGGAAATGTCTGCTGAAATTGAGCCACAAAAAATCATTATTGTAGATGATGTTCTGGCGACTGGCGGTACATTAAAGGCAGTAAATGAACTGGCTAAAAAATGTCAGCATGAAGTACTGGGTGCTAGTGTTTTTCTCGATTTGCCTGATTCGCATGGAAACCTGGGCTTAGAGATCTGGTCAGTACTGGATGATAAATCTCAACCTAAGGTTGCGGTGGCTTAAGTTAAATAGATCTGGATTTCCAGATCAAAGCTCCTCAGTCAAACCGTCCAGTTTTGGGAAGGCGGATGAACGAGGAGCTTTTTTATTGCCTGATAAAGTGCTTTTCGATTTCCTGAATCAGTTGATTGAGCTGTTCGGGGTGTGCTAGACGATGATGACCCCCTTCAATTGCCTGAATTTGCATATAGTCTTCCAGGCAGATCTGTACAGCATGCATATCCAGGATCTCATCGCCCAGTTCAAGATAGGCAAACTGTGGAATATCATGCTGTAAATCCTGATCAGAAATGATCGGATAATCATCACGGAAATTTGGTTGCAGACTCGGATTTGCTACGATACAGGGAAGTTGATGGGCCTGTGACATTTTGAGTGCCCAATATCCTCCCAGGCTGTGGCCAACCAGAATATCCGGCTTAATCATTTTAATAGTGTCATGATAAAAATCGGCCACGGAGCTATAGCTCAGATTACGGTAATCCACATCAATACAGTATTTTTGTGTTGTATTAATTGCGTGAAATTTCGAAGATTTTTTACAAGAGTCCAAGCCATGCAAAAATAAGATTTTAGACATATTTTTTACTCATTCTTATCCGACATGCCAAAGTCATTAGTTCGTGATTGAAAGATGAGTTTCAATCTGGGTACTAGCTTAAAAGCTGGCAGCATAAAAAACAGTTAGCTATTGGTCTAATTTCAGGAAAGATAGCCGCCGCAATCGAGGCTGCTATTGAATATATGCAGCTTGGCTTTAATAAAAGAAGAAATCGCTTTCAAAAATGAACGAGAGCCGGACTAAAAAGCGATAAAGAGAAAAAATAAAAAGAGCTATATACTGCAAATTTTCTTCAGAAAAGCCAATTCCACCCAGTCTTTAAGCTACGATTCGACCGGGGAATCTGCTATTCTATGTAACTTCTATTTTTCAACTATTTTTATTCGAGGCAGAGATGACGCAAAATAACGCTCAATCGACTTCTGAACAAATCATTTCCGAAAACGATTTAATTGCACAGCGTCATGCCAAGTTAAAGCAAATCGAAAGCCAAGCTCAAGAAAATGGCAAGAGTCCGTGGCCAAATACCTTTAAGCGCGAGCATTATGCACAAGATTTGCAAATCCAGTTTGCTGATAAATCTAAAGAAGAAATTGAAGCTGGTGAAAAGGTATATGTCAAAGTTGCGGGCCGTGTAATGTTAAACCGTGGATCATTCATCGTGATCCAGGACATGACCGGTCGTATCCAGCTATATGTTGCCCGTAAAGAGCTGTCTGCAGATGTACTGGCCACCATCAAAGGACTTGATCTGGGGGATATCATCGCAGTAGAAGGCTATATTGGCCGTTCTGGAAAAGGCGATCTCTATGTTCATATCGAACAATTTGAATTATTGACCAAATCTCTGCGTCCACTGCCAGACAAATTCCATGGTCTGAATGATACTGAAGTTAAGTATCGCAAACGTTATCTTGACCTGATCGTTAATGAAGAAACACGTAAAGCCTTTGAAATTCGGGCCAAGGTGGTTTCAGGGATTCGTGCCTTCCTGACTGAAAAACGTTATATGGAAGTCGAAACACCAATGATGCACGTGATTCCAGGCGGAGCATCTGCACGTCCGTTTGAAACCCATCACAACGCCCTAGATATGCCGCTGTTCTTGCGTATTGCACCCGAGCTGTACTTAAAGCGTTTGGTGGTCGGTGGTTTTGAGCGTGTGTTTGAAATTAACCGTAACTTCCGTAATGAAGGGGTGTCGACACGTCATAATCCGGAATTCACCATGATTGAATTCTACCAGGCGTATGCAGATTATAAAGACCTGATGGAATTGACCGAACAAATGCTGGAAAAGCTGGCAATTGATATTCTGGGTACAACTGATGTGCCTTATGGTGATGAAGTTTATAACTTCAAAGGACCATTCAAGAAAATTTCGATGTTCGATGCCATTCTTGAGCATAATCCGCAATTCACGCCTGAAAATGTCAATGATCGTGAGTTCTTGGCAAAATTTGTTCAAGAGGAATTAAAAGAGCAGGTGAAACCTGGTTTTGGTTTGGGTAAATTGCAAACAATTGTGTTTGAAGAAACTGTTGAAACTAAACTGCGTCAGCCGACCTTTATTACGGAATATCCAGCGGAGACCTCTCCATTGGCACGTCGTAATGATGATAATCCGCATATTACAGACCGTTTTGAATTCTTTATTGGTGGTCGTGAGCTGGCCAATGGTTTCTCGGAGCTAAATGACCCGATTGACCAGGCAGAACGCTTCCAGGCACAGGTGGCTGAGAAAGATGCTGGCGATGATGAAGCCATGCACTATGATGCTGACTTTATTGAAGCGCTGGAATATGGCTTGCCTCCAACAGCAGGTGAAGGGATTGGAATTGACCGTCTGGTTATGTTGTTCGCCAATGCACCAAGTATCCGCGACGTGATTTTATTCCCGCATATGCGTCATAAAAATTAATAGCTGATCTATTCTAATAACCCACCTTCGCGTGGGTTATTTTTTGGGAAAATAGGACTTGTTGCCTGAGTAAAAAACCACAGTTTAATCGCTGAAAATTAACATGAGCGATTATGGTGAAGCTGAAAAATGATTTCCGCAGGTGCCGAGATTCGTTTTGAGCGGATGAACCGTTTATCAGGACGTCTTGTTGGCTAAGGTCAACCAGTCAGAGCGTAGCGCAGAAAACAATGCTGCCTTTGCTTTTGATGATGAAATGAAGGCACTTGATCTCATGCTATTGTATTCGTCAGGATCTGCCACTTAAAATGAATGCTTGGCTCGGTGATTCTGACGTCAATAGCCGGATGGCGAAGTATCTTCAAGCATTGAAATTACTGTGGAGCATGGCTTATTTAAGTATTAATTTTTAAGACTTGAGCTTTAAAAATCCTGCCAATCGGGCTGGATTTTTTAGCCCATACACGCCTATAAAAATAACAGACAAAAAAAACGCAATGATTGGGGTTGTCATTGCGTAGAAAAAGGAATGTCCTTTTAAACAAACCAAAACTAACTGTGGAGAGAGTTAAGCTTGATTCCTTCTATGTGATTTATAGTAAAGCCCAACCTAAGATGACTCATCAGTATTCATGTTAATAGATGTTAAATAAGGTAAAAATTATGGAGAATATGTGGGTAAACCCATAGCTCAGTGGTGATTTAGGCGGTAAAAAAAAGCCCTTCCTGGGGAAGAGCTTTTCTTTAAACCTGCAGCATGAATTAGAAGCGGAATACGCCTAGGCCTGCTTTTACTTCATCTAGTGTGGCCTGAGTAATATCACGGCATTTGTCTGTACCGGTTTTCAGGATATCCATGATGTAATCCGGATCTTTCGCTAGCTCTATCCGGCGTTCGCGGATCGGACCGATCAATTCTTTAAGAATCCCTTCCAGACGCTTTTTCACGGTGCCATCGCCCAGGCCACCACGACGATAATGCGCTTTTAACTCTTCCAGTTCTTCTTTATTTGGGTCAAACGCATCCAGATAAGTAAATACGATATTACCTTCCACTTGGCCTGGATCTTCAATACGCAGATGGTTTGGATCGGTATACATGGCATTTACGGCTTTTTTAATGTCTTTATCTGAGGCATCCAGCACAATGGTATTGCCCAGAGATTTTGACATTTTCGCTTTGCCGTCAAAACCTGGTAAGCGGCTCATGTTAGACAGCAGAGCTTTACATTCTGGTAAGAGTTCATGACCAATCTGGCGGTTCAAACGACGTACGATTTCGTTGGTCTGTTCGATCATCGGAATCTGATCTTCACCGACTGGAACGACAGTGGCTTTAAATGCAGTAATATCGGCCGCTTGAGCTACCGGATAGCACAGGAAACCTGCCGGAATATCACGTTCAAAACCACGCAGCTGGATTTCAGCTTTAATGGTCGGGTTGCGCTCCAGACGGGAAACCGTCACAAAGTTTAAATACAGCATGGTCAGTTCATTCAAGGCTGGTAAGCATGACTGAACACAAATTGTGGTTTTGGTCGGATCAATCCCGACTGCCAGATAATCCGTTGCGACTTCAATAATATTGCGGCGTACTTTTTCAAAGTTATCTGCATTATCGGTCAGAGCTTGAGCATCAGCGAGTAATAAATGCTGGTGATGAGAGTCTTGCAAGCCGACACGTGAGCGTAATGAACCGACAAAGTGACCGAGGTGAAGTTGTCCGGTAGGACGGTCGCCAGTCAGGATCACTGGACGATTATCTTGATTACTCATTTTTTATTCCAAAAGGGTAGTCAGTATGACTTCTAAATATGAATGAATGGCAATATTGTACGGCATTCTGTTTTTGAATGTCAGCCACTAAAAAGCCTGAATAAAAAAATCTTATTAATTAAACAAGTGAATACAATCTTTTTTTAGAATTGTGATTAAAATAATTTGAAATAGGATAAGGATAATAAATATGGCGAGCAGTTTACTTATATTATTAGATGATATTGCTACGGTCCTGGATGATGTGGCTGTCATGAGCAAAATGGCAGCGAAAAAAACGGCAGGGGTGTTGGGAGATGATTTAGCTCTCAATGCGCAACAAGTCAGTGGGGTACGTTCAGACCGTGAACTTCCGGTGGTGTGGTCTGTTGCCAAAGGTTCATTTGTCAATAAGCTTATTCTTGTTCCTGCTGCCCTGCTGATTAGTGTAGTGGCTCCCTGGCTGATTACACCACTGCTAATGATAGGTGGCTTATTTCTTTGTTATGAGGGCGTGGAAAAAGTCCTGCATAGCATACAGCACAAAAAAGCCAAAACCAGAGAAGCTGCTAGCCAAGAATTAGCCACCATAGAAACCGATCTGGTGACGTTTGAAAAAGACAAAATTAAAGGGGCGGTACGAACAGATTTTATTTTGTCTGCGGAAATTGTGGTGATTTCATTAGGAACAGTGGCTACAGCTACTTTTGGTACCAAAGTGATGGTGCTGTCAGTCATTGCAATTTTGATGACCGTCGGTGTGTATGGTTTTGTGGCAATGATTGTCAAAATTGATGATTTAGGGCTGTATTTAACAGAGCAAGCCTCTTCAGTAAAGCAAAGTATTGGGCGTGGCTTATTGGCTTTTGCACCAAAACTGATGAAGACCCTAACTATTGTAGGCACCATCGCCATGTTTTTGGTAGGTGGTGGCATTATTAGTCACGGGGTACCTTTATTACATCATTTCATGGAAGGCTCGGTTGATTATGCTGAGCATATTCCAACGGTGGGTACTATTGTGGGAGCATTAACACCGACCTTGATTAACTTGGTGATTGGCTTTATAGCTGGCTTGGTTGTACTGGGTGTGGTGGCTGGGATTCAGAAAATTTGGCCCAAATCAAAACAAGCATAATCCTTATAAATTCGATAACATACAGTGAATTAGAAAAAAAGGAAAATTCCTATGCGCTGGAAAGGACGTCGTGTCAGTACGAATGTGGAAGACCGTCGCGGTGGTGGTGGGGCTAAAGCGGGCGGCATCAGTATTTTAGGGTTGATAGTGGCTTTTGTGGCATGGAAATTCTTTGGTGTTGATCCTCAACAAGCCTATCAAGCCACCAAGCAAGTAACCTCCCAATCCCAGCCGGCTGAAACCCAAGGCTTGGAGCATCCTACGCCTGAGCAGCAGGAAGCGATAGATTTTGTGGGCACTGTGCTGGCCGATACTGAGGATACCTGGAATCAGGTATTTCAGCAGCAGCTGAATCAACAATATGTGCCGCCGAAACTGGTGCTTTTTAATGGGGTGGTGAATTCAGGTTGTGGTACTGCACAATCTGCCATGGGACCATTTTATTGTCCGGCCGACCAGAAGGTTTATATTGATACAGCATTCTTTAAAGATATGCGTACCCAGATGGGCATTAGTGGTGAACAGAATACTACCGAGCTGTCTAGTACGGATCAGGCGGGCGACTTTGCCCAAGCCTATGTAGTGGCTCATGAAGTGGGACACCATATTCAAACCATTTTAGGTATTTCCTCCCAGGTTCAGCAGGCGCGCCGTCAAAGCAGTGAAGTTGAGGGTAATCAGCTTTCAGTACGACAGGAATTACAGGCTGATTGCCTGGCGGGTGTATGGGCGCATCATAATCAGCAGCGCACCCAGTTTCTTGAGGCAGGAGATGTGGAAGAAGCGATGGACGCAGCACATAAAATTGGCGATGACTATTTACAAAAGCGGGCACGTGGACAAGTAGTCCCTGATAGTTTTACGCATGGTAGCAGTGCACAGCGTGTACACTGGTTTAATACCGGTCTGAAATCTGGTCAACTGGCCAACTGTGATACCTTTAATCAGGCGATCTAATGACGAAGAGCAAGGGAATGCTGATTCCCTTGTTTCATTTGTTGAGAAACTGCCGGAAGTTTCTTAAAATTTTCAGACTTACAAATAGAGCGGCCAAAGCAAATAAAGCCACCACTACGACGATAAACTTTAAATGATAAATATCATTTTTATAAAACTGCTGTAGCTCCTGCGGAGAGTAATTAAAGTGACTCACCTGACCACTGCGGCTCTCCCGGTACTGAATATTTTTAATATAGAAAAAATTACCGGCTTTAATTAAATCAATAGTCTGAATCTGACGGGTGTGCGACTGGTTATAATCATCCGTACATAAAGCCGGATAATGATCACAACTGATTTTGGCAATATAACCATTTCCGGCGATCAAAATAAAAATCGTATTGTCCGGTTTTTGATTATTGGACAGCAGCACGTACTGGGTGTGAGGATCACTTTTCAAGGAAAGAGGGGTGGCTTGCTGATAGTGCTGTTCTGCATTCATGATGTCCCGGACCTTGATAAAACAGGTCAAAACAAGGGAAAGCGTAACGATAAAAATAACCGCAGCAAAACACAGGCGAAAGATGGTTTTAACAGTTTGATGCATGGGAGAAGATTTCAAAACAGAAGGAAAGTAAAGAGGGGTTCTAGGGTGTATATTAAATCGGCATTTGTAAGAATTGCAAAAAAACTTAACTCAATTTTCAATAAAAGCAGATTAAACTTGTTTTGTTAAAATATTTTGCTTTTTCAATTTTTATTTCAAGTGAACCCGCGACCTAGTATTGCCTGATTTTGCCATCATTTAGGACACCGAATGGGAAATTTCTTTTTTCTACAACTTTTGACAGTGGTTTTTGCGCTGTCAATTGCCACCACCATGTTCAACAAGCGTGTTTTAGGTTTCCCCCAGGCGATTGGTGTTCCGATTGTATCGGCAATTTTTGTCTTCATCTTGCAATGGGGCGCCAGTCTTTTGCACGGCAATCCATTTTTTAGTATCAATATTGAAAATATTGAGCAGGCAGTTCGAAATGTTGATTTTTATGATTTTCTGATCAATGGGGTAATCTGTTTTATTTTAACTTCTTCAGCACTGAAGTTTAAGGTATCCGATCTGCAAAACCATTGGCGGCCGATAGGAATTCTTGCTAGTCTGGCCTTGGTATTTTGTGCAGTCCTGTTTGGTACGCTCTTATATGGTTATCAGTTTCTGATTGGCAAGCATGTTGATTTACTGGTATTGCTTTTACTGGGGGCGGCTTTAGGGGCAACCGACCCGATTGGTATCAAAGGTGTATTGAGTTCGGTACGGGCACCGCATCATTTAATTGTGAAACTGGAAGGCGAATCCCTGTTTAATGATGCAATGTGTATTGCCTTATTCATGACCTTGTTAAATGTCTTACAGGGCGAAAACTTTACCTTGGTCGGCGTATTACAGACTCTGTTCTATGAAATTGTCGTGGCGGTGCTAATTGGTCTGATCTTTGGTGCAGCCATTTTACGTTTGTTGCGTGGCAAGCATGAGATGGAGTCTTTAATTTTGACCACAGCCTTATTGGCCTGTGGTTCCTATCTGGTTGCTTTACTGGCTCATGCGTCGGCACCAATTGCCTGTGTTATTGGGGGGTTAATTGTCGGAAATAAATGGAAGGAAATTCTGGCGTATGCCGAAATCGAGGATGTCAATCACTTCTGGCACACCGTTGAAGGCATTATCAATTCTTTCCTGTTTACTTTAATTGGACTAGAACTTTTTATTCTCGACCTGAGTGCTAGTCTGGTACTGGGTGGAATTGTCGCCTTTATCATTCTGCATCTGACCCGGTTTGCTGCGAATCATCTGGCCTTTGCCTTATTTCCAAAAATAAGCAAGAAAAGCTATAACGGCAGTTTAACCATTCTGTCTTGGGGTGGCGTACGTGGCGGGATCTCCCTAGCCTTGATTCTTGCTGTTGCCAATATTCCTCAGCTGGAAGCTTATAGCAGTATTCTGGTAGGTTATACTTTTATTGCCGTATTACTTTCAGGGGTGGTCTGTGGTTTGGGTCTACCTGCCGTCATGAATGCTTTTTATTATAATCCCTATGAAGAGACTCAAGGCTTTAAGGGCTGGTATCAACGAATGTGCCATAAGTTGAACCGTAAGGGGTTCAAATACATCGTAGGGGAAGATGAATATGGCAATGAAACCATTACCATCTATCAGCCTGAAGTGCTGATTGATCAAAAAGATGCTGATGGCGTGACCAGCGTACATCATCCTGAAAAAGCACAGGAAGTGAAACGTCTGGAAAATCCGGATAATTTCTAGCATGGCATCGCTCAAGAAGAATAGTCTGACTCTTGAAGACTTGCGAAGTGCTATTAAAATGAGATTGTTGTTGAGTCACCTAATACCATGAAAAGTCAGGCAAGCCGGGAAATGGCGGAGATGATTCTGGCAGTAATCAGTCAAATTCCGTATGGCAGGGTTGCGACGTATGGACAGATTGCAAAACTGGCAGGCTTAGCCAAACATGCTCGTCTGGTCGGTAAGGTATTAAGTCAGTTGGATGAAGGTACAGATCTACCTTGGTATCGTGTCATTAATGCGCAGGGAAAATTAAGCTTAAACAAACTGGATATCGAAGGTCAGAATATTCAGCAGCTTCGGTTAGGTCAGGAAGGGGTTTGTGTGAATCAGGGTAGAGTGAATTTAAAACAATATCAGTGGGATGGCAGGAGTTAAAAATAAAATTCCTCACTTTCGGAAAAATGAGGAATGAAGGAAAAATAATTTATTTACGCACCACCATCACCGGAATATCTGCTTGACCCAACACACTTTGCGCTACGCTGCCCAAGAACAGTTTCTTGAAGCCGGTACGGCCATGTGAACCAATCACGATCAGGTCAGCATTTAAAGACTGAGCTGCCTTAGCGATTTCACTATAAATCACTTGGCCTTCGAGCAGTTGAGTTTCGACGTCCAAACCTGCATTAGAGAATCTGGCTTTTGCTTCTTCCAGCGTTTTAAGAATAGAAGTACGGGCACGTTCAATCAGATCATTGGTTTGTGCGGCTGTAATATATTCAGCGGCGATATAAGGATCCAGAGCAAGTACTTGTACAACCGTAACTTTACTATTAAAGGCTTTGGCAAGTTCTACTGCCTTGTCCACTGCTGCATATGATATTTCTGAGCCGTCGATTGGTACTAAAATATGTTCAAATGACACGAGAATTCTCCTTGTGAGAAATAAAGTCTTATAAAAATGTGACGCCTTAAAACGGGTACGAATTGTTGTTTATACTTTGATCATAGCCTGTATTTTATAAAAATAAAACCAAGTAAATACATAGGTATAACGTCTAATAGACTAAAGGCTTATTTTTTAAAAAAATGTATTTTCCCCAGCACTTATTTTTGATCCGGATCAAGGTTGTGGCGTTCAAGAGCAAGTGAATAGAAGCTACTCGACTCTCACTCACATTGCACGGCATTCAGATCAAGTTTGATCTTGGGCGCAAGCTGTTCGTAACGCTGTAAAATCATGGCCGTTTCATCTCCATGAATCTTCTCTTGTAACTGCTGGATTTTATGTTCGCTTACAGAACGACCGGCACAATATAAAGCAATCTGATTTTCTTGAGTGATGGTCCATTGTTTGCTCTGATCATACTCGGCAAAGCGGTTGATTTTTTGTTGGGCTTTGCTCAATTGTACCAAGGCACGTTTTTGCTGCATGCTTAAGAGTTGATGATGATTGATCCATTGCGCTACGTCACGTCTCACTCCATTGTAATCAACAAAAATAGGCGAAATGATCTGGCAGGCAGGGAGACTCGCCAGACTGAGGAGGAGAATAAGGATTTTCATTTTATTCATTGAATAAAGCCTCTATGACTTAAATGGTGTTATGGCTATATGTATTAAACAGTATAAAAACTTTTTTGGCTAAAGTTTAAATGTTCAGTATTTATTTGCGTAAAGACTGAACATTTGTGTGTGAAAATGCTTGACGGTAGCTGTAGAACTAACGATAATGCGCACACAGTTTATGGCTATGTAGCTCAGTTGGTTAGAGCACCGCACTCATAATGCGGGGGTCACAGGTTCAAGTCCCGTCATAGCCACCATTTTAAAGACCAAGCTCTCAGCTTGGTCTCTTTTTTTTCTAGTTCAAAATATAATTAAAAACTTCACTTAACTTTTAACATTATTTAAAAAATAACTTCTAACTTCTAACTTCTAACTTCTAACTTCTAACTTCTAACTTCTAACTTCTAACTTCTAACTTCTAACTTCTGTTTTGTTATATTTAGCTTATTCAATTTTTTATCATAAAAAAATCGCCCAAGTCGAAGACCAGAGCGATTTAAAGTATCTAACAATGGTATTTTAAATACCTGCTTTCCAGCCATTTACGATTGGATAACGGCGTTCACGACCATAGGAGCGTGAACTGATACGAGGGCCAATTGCGGCTTGACGGCGTTTATATTCATTCACATCCACCAAACGAATGATTCTTTTCACAACTTCGGCATCAAAGCCTTTGGAAATAATATCATCCTGGCTCAAATCTTCTTCAATATATGAGTATAGAATAGCATCCAGAATTTCATATGGCGGCAAGGAGTCTTGATCAACCTGATCTGGACGCAGCTCGGCTGAAGGTGGACGTGTGATTACGCGCTCAGGAATAACCGGTGTTTCCGAAATGCTGTTACGGTATTTTGCTAGTTCAAACACAATGGTCTTATACACATCTTTCAGAACAGCAAACCCGCCGACCATATCACCATATAAAGTACAATATCCTACAGCCAGTTCAGATTTGTTGCCGGTGGCCAGTACGAGATTGCCAAACTTATTAGATAAAGCCATCAGCAAGGTGCCGCGAGTACGGGCCTGCAGGTTTTCTTCAGTGGTATCTGCCGGAGCATTGCCAAAAAATGGATACAAGGTTTGCATAAAACTGTTAACCACTGGATTGATTTCGGCAATCCCAAAGGTCACACCCATACTTTTCGCCTGTTCCGCCGCATCTTCGACACTAATTTGGGCGGTATAGGTATAAGGCATCATTACTGCTTGAACCTTGTCCGGGCCAATCGCATCTGCTGCAATTGCCAAAGTCAGGGCAGAATCAATCCCGCCGGAGAGGCCTAAAATCACTCCAGGAAAACCTGAACGCTGAACATAATCGCGTGTCGCCATCACCAGACTTTGATAAATCTCAGCCATGGTGTCTAAAGTCGGGGTAATGGCCCCTTTGCTGAACTTTAACTGTTCAGCGTCGAAGTCTGCAATGTATAACCCAGCTTCAAAGCTTGGTGCCTGCAAAGCCACATCACCTGATTTATTCAGTATGAAACTGGTTCCGTCAAAAATCAGATCATCCTGCCCACCCACCTGGTTACAGTACACCAGATTGATATTCAGCTGTTTTACCAGTGCAGTCATCGTGTCAATGCGGTGCTGTGGCTTGCCTACTTCGTAGGGAGACGCATTCAGTACCAGGGCAGTATCAATATTTAACTGTGCCAGTTGCTGTACAGTAGATAAGGACCAGATATCTTCACAAATCAATACGCCAAATTTATGTTCAAGATATTCAAATACCAGATGCTGATGACCTTGTTCAAAGTAACGCTTTTCATCAAATACACTATAGTTGGGTAAGGTCTGTTTGTTGTAAATTCCTAATACTTCACCATCTTTCATGACGGCCGCAGCATTATAGCGCTGACCCTCTTCAGACTGATTAACAAAACCAAAGACCATCACAATATCTTTGACTTCGCTAAGTTTTTCAAAAGCCTGTTGAGTACGTTTGGCCAGACTTGGGCGAATTAATAAATCTTCTGCCGGATAGCCCAGAGTAGCGAGTTCAGGGAAAATAATCAGATCAGCTTTATCTTTTTTAGCCTGATTGGCCTGATCAATGATGGCTTGCGTATTTGCATCTAGATTGCCAACATGTGGAGAGAATTGAGCAATGGCAATTTTAAAACTTTTCATTCCAATTAAATCCTATTCCTATAGGTTAATACACTAAATTACTGATTTTTATAATTCTAATTATCCAGCTGAGTGCAGTTCGATACTAGCAAAAGCCAAATGGCCAAAATAAAAACGTCATTATCTCGCATAATCGTTACATTTTGATTTGCGAACTAAAAATATCATACTTGAGGTATTTTATCGCAATTTGGTTGAGAAGCTAGCGCTGTTTTAAGAGAATTGCTGCCGATATGCAACGTTATTATAAAAAATCATTTGAATTGTTGTTTTTTTGCACCTTAATAGTAGACCGCTGGGAGCAATGGTGGTTGTGCAGACTTTTATTTAAACTGCTCTTAATTAATCTGAATCAGGGATAAGAAATTGACTTGAAAAAGATGGCAGAAAACTCTTGCGGAGGTATCCCACAACCTATGCTTTCAGTCACAATGTTCGATTTTAAGCATTCATTCTGTGTTATTGATGACTTTTTTCAACAATCGAAGCATAGGGACGATTGAAACCTCAAGAAAGTTCAATGGGGTGGTTGTTTGGCTGCAAGCTGTATCTAATCATGAATCAATGAGGAGATATTGTAAGTACGGTTTTATGAATACGTATACAGCAGCCATGAAAATAGGTGAACAGTGGATAGGGGGATTAAAAGCAAAGCTCTATGCTAATTGTGGCGCTATGATTCAGAAATTAAAGAACAGATAAAAAAATACAAAGTGTTGATTTAATTATCTATCAGCGGAAGAAAATAGAATCTATTCAACTCCCTATGTCAGATGAATATCACTTAAAGCAGTCTAACAAAATAGAAAATTTATTCAGCTTATTAAAAGAGAAATATAATTTCATCAGCAGTAAAGTGAGAGCTATTGATGGAGACTGAGTTGGATGTTATACATCTTGTTTATGTGCTTACTGATTATGCCATCAAGCTAAGCATTCAAATAATGCAATCTTGGTTTAGGTGGGATTCGAGTTATACTAAGATGCTAGGGGGTAGCTCAATGATTGCCATTCAATGAGTTTCGGTGTGCTGCCAATGAAAATTGGTTAAACATGGGTCACGATGCTTTTATGAAAAATGCATTTATAAGGTTATTTAAAAGTATTGTTCAGTACTCAATTTATTTTTTTTATAATTGGCTAAATATAAAGGAATTTCAATATAGAGGTCTAACTGAGGGCGAAGTAAATATTGCGAAAAAAGTATTCCATAATCTTATTAATTATAATGATGTGAAGATTTTTAATATACGTTATTTACCTTGGCAGCCTAAAAGCATATTGATGGCTCCAAATGGCAGGATATTTGTAAATCAAGAGTTGTTCGTCAAAGATTATTCTGAATGTTCAATTGCTATGCAAGGTGTATTTATCCATGAACTTGCCCATATACTTCAATATCAAAAACATAAGAATGTAGTGCTAAGAGGCTTTATTTTACAAAGTGCTTATTATCTTAGTTTTAAGCTATATAATCCATATAAATATAAATTGATCGAAGGCAAGCTTTTTGAGCAATATAATATTGAGCAACAAGGTGATATTGCCCGGGATATTTTTTTTGGAAAAATTCCCAATATTATTGTTCAAAGCTAAAGTAGGTCATCAATGAAGCCAGACCATTGTTGAAGCCAGATAAAGCAATCACGGTATAGAGCTGTTTCAACAAATAATCGGTTATCTTTGGCAGTTATTCCAATGCTACCGGATCATTTAGCTAATAGACTTTGATCTACTTCCACTGATTATCTCTTAATATATGGCGTTGAGTCATAAAAGAATAATAAGGAGTGATCAGATTTTCTCAAGATAATTTATGACAGCCCCTAATCAGTCTAAAAACTATATATTCGAGCATACGCTTAAACAGTATGGCGAGAGTATAAATATGAGTTACAAAGGTCTTGGGCAGTATACTGCTCATGAGAGCATGCCCCGGCAGAGAGGCTCTTCCGAAGTCTTAAAACGGCATAGATATCCAAGCTTGGCTACTATTTCATTCAGGACGAGAGAGTAGATATTAAGCTTTATTTAATGGAATACTACAATTTATTGAAGCACATTAGTTTAACTAGAGGTTCAGTCTTTATGAGGCTGAATAAAAGCTTAAAACTATATCCAATATTTGTTGGATACTGTATTAAATAAAGAGAAGGTTAAGCTAAGATTAATTTTTTTAACATAGAGAAAAATAATGTCGCAAATAAAAGTTTATGCTTTAAGTGAAACAATAGAATTACATCGGGATAATTTAAGTAAAGCTATTCATCAAGCTTTAGTCAAAGAATTAAAATATCCTGAAGAAAAAAAGTTTCAACGCTTTATTTCATTAGAACCAAAAAATTTTATTTATCCAGCAGATCGTAGTACATCTTATGTAATTATTGAAATTTCTATGTTTGATGGAAGAACAAAAGAGACTAAGAAAGCATTGATTAAGACTTTGTTCAAAAATATAAGCAATTTATGCGGTATTGATTCAAATGATATTGAAATTACTATATTTGAGACCTCTAAAGAAAACTGGGGGATTAGAGGGGAAAGTGCGGATGAATTACAGCTGAATTATAAGATAAATATTTGATTTTAATACAATCGATATAGTGGGTATTAGGTGGAATTAAAAAAGTAGCCTTAAACCCTTATTTTTATGACTTTGATTAACATTTAAAGTACAACACCAAGTTCTTGTAGTATCTTTGATTTTGATAGGTCTTAAATAAATTACTATTTCATTTTTCCTGTTTCTGAAATCATTCCCTGTCACACTTCGGCACTTCCTTTGAGAGTCGAGACTGAGTAGAAAATAAACCGAATGAGATACTCAAAAGTGAGGTGGAAATATGAAGTATTGAGAACATGTGAAGAATAAAGGACAGTTTCTCAGTATTATTTCCCTTTCAATAATGTTAATTTGCTAGATGCAAAACCAACTATTAGAACAAGAATAAATCTAAATATGCTGTTTGATCAGATCCAAGGAGGTGATGATGAAGATGAATCATCCGGTCTATGATGTAGTGATTGTCGGTGGCGGTATCAATGGTGTTGGCATTGCGGTTGACGCTGCGGGCCGAGGCTTATCGGTTTTTTTATGCGAAAAAGATGATTTAGCTAGTCACACTTCTTCTGCCAGCAGCAAGCTTATTCATGGTGGTTTGCGCTATCTGGAGCATAAAGAATTTCGTTTAGTGCACGAAGCTTTGGCTGAGCGGGAAATTCTGTTGGCGAAAGCCCCGCATATTATTCGTCCACTTCGCTTTATTATGCCTCATCAACCGCATTTGCGTCCTGCATGGCTCATTCGGACGGGTTTGTTTTTTTATGATCATCTGGGAAAACGGGAAAAGCTAGCAGGTTCTCGACATATTAGGTTTGATGCTGTTAGCAGTCCTTTAAAGGAAGACATAACCCAGGGTTTTGAATATTCGGATTGTGCAGTAGATGATGCCCGTCTGGTGATTTTAAATGCCATTCAGGCACATGAGCTGGGAGCCTATATTGCCACCCAAACACGTTGTACAGCTGCTGAGCGTGAAAATGAATTATGGAAAATTCATCTGGAAGATTCGCAAGGGAGTTATCAGGTACAGGCGAAAGCTTTGGTTAATGCTGCCGGACCTTGGGTAATCCAGTTTATTGAAAAAAGCTTAAAACAGAAGTCACCTTATGGGCTGCGTCTGATTCAAGGCAGTCATATTATTGTGCCTAGAGTTTATGAGGGCGATAAGGCTTTTATTTTACAAAATAAAGATCATCGCATTGTTTTTGTCATTCCTTATCTTGAGCAATACACGCTAATCGGAACCACGGATCATGAGTATCAAGGCGATTTAGATCAGGTTGAAATTACTCAGCCGGAAATGAATTATTTGCTGGATGTTTATAATGATCACTTTAAGCAGCAGTTAGGTCCAGAAGATATTTTATCGACTTATTCCGGTGTGCGCTCTTTATGTGATGACGAGTCAGATAATCCATCGGCCATTACCCGGGATTATACTTTGGCCCTGTCACATCCGCAGCCCCATGAAGCGCCTTTGCTTTCAGTATTTGGCGGGAAGCTCACTACTTATAGAAAGCTGGCGGAGGCAGCCATAGCGCACTTGGCAGTAACCTTTCCTGAAATAAAAAAACCTTGGACTGAAAAAGCGTTATTGCCTGGAGCTGAAAATCTGGTTTCGGTGGAACTTTTAATTCAGCAAATTATGCAGCGTGTGGAAAATATCCCTTTGCCCTTGGCCTCACGCTGGGCTCACGCTTATGGTTCACGAGTCTGGCAGTTTTTAGGGCATATTTCCAGTTTGAAGGAGCTGGGTGAAGACTTTGGTCACGGCCTGTTTGCCAAAGAAGTCGATTATTTGGTAGATCGGGAGTGGGCCAGAACCAGTCAGGATATTTTATGGCGTAGAAGCAAACTTGGTTTTCAATTTAAAGGGGATGAAATATCGCGTTTAGATCAGTATCTTCTAAAGTTAATGATTAAAAGATCAAATGAAATTGGCCATAAAATAAAAAAGGGCACAGACGTACACAACGGGTTGCTAGAACATAGTAGAGTTAGCCAGAGTGAAGCTGGATAGCCCAGGTAAGCAGGTTATTGGAATAAGTGCTTTTAAAAAATCCCTTGTTATATTTTTTGTTCATTGACCTAATCAAGTCGTCAAATAGACAAAAAAAGACCGCATGAGCGGTCTTTTTTTCACTTTAACTTATAATTAAGCTGATTTAACTGCTTCTAAAAGCTCAGCTTGACGTTTTTTCAACGCTTCTGGTAAACGTTCACCCAGTTTGTCGAATAGTTCAGTGTGGCTTTCAAGCTCTTTGATCCATTGATCTTTATCTTGAGCAGTCACAAGATCAAACTGTTCTTTGGTGAAGTCTACACCAGTCCAGTTCAACTGTTCGTAAGTTGGAACACGGCCGATTGGAGTTTCAACTGCATCAGCGCGGCCTTCACAACGGTCAATGATCCACTCAAGCACACGCATGTTTTGACCAAAACCAGGCCATACAAAATTGCCTTCAGCATCACGGCGGAACCAGTTCACATTGTAGATGCCAGGAAGTTTGTTACCTGCAGCTTTAGCTTTAGCACCTACTTTCTCGCCCATTTCTAACCAGTGCGTGAAGTAGTCAGCCATGTTGTAGCCGGCAAATGGAAGCATTGCGAATGGGTCACGGCGCACAATACCTTGCTGACCAACTGCAGCAGCAGTCGTTTCAGAACCCATAGTTGCAGCTTTATACACGCCATCAACCCAGTCAAAAGCTTCTGAGATTAAAGGCACTGTGTCTGCACGGCGACCACCGAAGATGAATGCAGAAATAGGAACACCTGCCGGATTTTCCCAATCAGCATCGATAGATGGGCATTGACCAGCTGAAACTGTGAAACGAGCATTCGGATGCGCTGCTTTCTCTTCACCGGTATGTGGTTGACCTTTCCAGTTAGTCAGATTTGCAGGTGCTTCTTTGGTCAAACCTTCCCACCAAACTTTACCGTTGTCAGTTACAGCAACGTTGGTGTAGATCACGTCTTTGTGAAGCGTAGCCATACAGTTCGGGTTGGTCTTGGTATTTGTACCAGGTGCTACACCGAAGAAACCAGCTTCAGGGTTGATTGCGTATAAACGACCATCTTCACCTGGTTTGATCCAGGCAATATCGTCACCTACTGTTTCAATCTTCCAGCCTTCATAGCCTGCTGGTGGAATCAGCATCGCAAAGTTGGTTTTACCACAAGCAGAAGGGAATGCAGCTGCGATATAGTGCTTTTCACCTTGTGGATTCGTTACCCCAAGGATCAGCATATGTTCAGCTAACCAGCCTTGTTCACGTCCCATATAAGAGGCGATACGTAAAGCAAGACATTTTTTACCCAGCAATGCGTTACCGCCATAACCAGAGCCGTAAGACCAGATTTCACGAGTTTCTGGATAATGAACGATATATTTTTCAGGGTTGCAAGGCCATGCAACATCTTTTTGACCTTCTTCCAGCGGAGCACCTACAGTGTGTACGCAAGGAACGAATTCACCGTCAGTACCGAGTACGTCATAAACAGCTTTACCCATGCGCGCCATTTTAGACATGCTAACTGCAACGTATGGAGAATCTGTTAATTCGATACCGATATGGGCAATATGAGAACCTAAAGGACCCATAGAGAAAGGAACCACATACAAAGTACGGCCTTTCATTGAACCATCAAATAAACCGTTCAGACGAGCACGCATTTCTGCAGGCGCTTCCCAGTTGTTGGTTGCACCAGCATCTTCTTTGTTTTCTGAACAGATATATGTACGACCTTCAACACGCGCAACGTCAGAAGGATCAGAATTTGCAAGATAAGAACCCGGATGTGTTTCTTGGTTCAGCGCTTGCATTGTGCCGTTAGCGATCATCAAGTCGATATAACGTTGATATTCTTCTGCGCTACCGTCACACCATTCAATTTTTGCTGGTTTTGTTAAATTAGCAATTTCTTCCACCCAAGCAATAAGCTTAGGGTGACGAACGAATTCTGGTGCGTTCACTTGGGTCATGGTGAGGCCTATCTCAAATGTGTACAAAATGTTGTACAAAGTACAATCTGAACAATACAGCAACTGCTCAGATGAAATATGAAAAAAAAGTGGCTGTATTAAAGCATAAAATCATAAAAAAAATAAGACTAAAGGCGCGCTAGATTTTTTTGGAATACAATGCTGCTCATTGATTAAGTTGATGTAAAACAACCACATAAGAAGGATATCTTTGATTTTAATTGTTATTTTGTTTTTTTATGTGTGGTATTTATTTAATTGATTGTGTTATTTATCAATGACTTAAATTAAATATTTGTTCTAACTTATTTATTGATTAAATGAATGACTGTGATTTGAATTTTACATAAAGCACCTTTTAATTGTCTATGAATTCGACAAAATGCCTAAAGGTGTCAGTATATTTAAGCGAAAAATGTCTAAGCAATCTAAACCTTTATCGATTATTTATAATCATAATTCAGGCTTTCGTATTACAGATCAGCAAGAGCTGTATACAGAGCTGACTAATATTTTTGCATCGCATGGCTATGACACTCAGGCTTTTGAAATTAATACTCCAGAACAATTTAAACTGATTATGCAGCAGGTGCTGGAACGACATTCTCAGGCATCTGACAAAGGCATTGTGGTCGCGGCTGGCGGTGATGGTACTTTAAATGCAGTCGCCAAGTATTTGCTTAATACCCCCATTCCTGTTGGGATTTTGCCAATGGGCACGTTTAATTATGTTGCCCGAAGATTACATATTCCTTTAGAGCTGCTTGAAGCTGCGCAGGTGATTGTCACAGGTCAAGCTAAGCGGATTCATGTGGCACAAATTAATCAGGACATTTACCTGAATAATGCCAGTCTGGGCTTATATCCTTTATTTATCAAAAAAAGAGAAGATTATAATCGTCTTTTTGGGCGTTTGCCTTTGCATGCTTATACCTCAGCACTGGATGTGTTGATTCGTAATCATAAGGAACTCAAGCTGGAAATCTGGATTGACCAGAAAAAATATCCGGTAAAAACGCCGCTGATCTTTTTTGGAAATAACCCTTTGCAGCTGGAAGAAATGAAAATGCGGATTGCTCAGGCAGCAGAGCAGGGTAAAGTCGCTGGGGTGGTGGTGGCCAAAAGCGATAAGCTGACTTTATTCAGACTGGTTTATCAGCTAATTAGAGGCAAGATTGATCAGGCTTCGGACGTCTACAGTTTTGCAGCAGATCATGTCTGTATTAAAGCAGGGCGTCACAAGCTGATGGTGGCCATAGATGGAGAAACTGTAGAAATGACACCGCCTCTCAATATTGCTGTCCTTAAAAATAGCCTAAGCGTTATGGTGCCTTATGATTCTACATCTCTCTGATTTGCATTTTGGAACAGAAAGACCTGAGTGTCTGGAGGCGATCCGTCAGTTCTGTCAGGCTCATCCTCTGGAGGCGGTCGTGGTAAGCGGAGATTTGACCCAGCGCGCCAGGTTTGCACAATTTTATGCCTGCAAACGATTTCTGGATCAGCTCAGTACACCTTATCTGGTCATTCCCGGCAATCATGATATTCCGCTTTATCATTTATGGAATCGCCTCTTTAGTCCTTTTACCCGTTATCAGTTTTTTTTCCGTGAACTGGAGCCCACCCTCGAAACGGAAAATTTTTATCTGATCGGAGTGAATTCAATCCGGCGTCGCTATCATACCAAAGGGTATTTATCGCTTGAACAGATTCAGCGCATTGATCAGAAGTTGGCACAGGCACCTTCCTCTAAGATCAAAATTATTGTGAGCCATCAACCTTTTTATGTGCCTTTTCACAATAAGCGCGGTTTTAAAGATAGCCCACTCATGGCCAAGATTGCCTTGGAGGCTTGGGCCAGACATGGCCTGTTCGCGGTCTTGCATGGTCATCTACATCAGCCAGCCAGCTATGACCTAAACTGCATGTTTAGGCTTGGGGTAGATCATCCCGTTTATGATGTACACGCTGGAACTTCTACCTCGCATCGGCTCCATAAAAGCCAACCAAACAGTTTTAATCTGATTGATGCAGCAGGAAAAATTTCTCAATATTTATTTGATGAACAAACTAAAAACTTTGTATTGCACCCCGATGCGCTGAATAAATAGACGAAATAGTGTAATTGATCAAAAAATATCAAAAAAAACGAAATTTTTTTTATTTTTACCCTTGAAGCGTTTTATTCCATCTCCATAAAAGTGACATCTAAAAGTTTTGATAGTGACCCAGGGAATAACGAAGTCATTATCAGTAATCAAAAAAGACTTAGTCTGATGGAGTTAAATATGAGCAACATTCGTCCATTACATGACCGCGTTGTTATTCGTCGTGTTGAAGAAGAAACTAAAACAGCTGGCGGTATTTTACTTCCAGGTTCTGCTGCAGAAAAACCGGCACAAGGGGAAATTATTGCAGTAGGTAATGGTCAGATCACTGACAATGGCGTACGCGCATTAGATGTAAAAGTTGGCGACAAAGTATTGTTCGGTACTTATGCCGGCACAACGGTAAAAGTGGATGGTGAAGAACTATTAATTATGAAAGAGTCTGATATTTTAGCGGTGCTAGAAGCTTAATTTCGCTAAATACAGTCTTACACATTCCATATCAGATTTTGTAAAGCTATTAAAAATATTCGGAGTCAACTATGTCAGCTAAAGACGTAAAATTTGGTGATTCAGCTCGCAGCAAAATGATTGCTGGTGTCAATACGCTTGCAGATGCGGTAAAAGTAACTTTAGGTCCTAAAGGCCGTAACGTTGTAATCGACCGTTCTTTTGGCGCACCGCACATCACTAAAGATGGTGTTTCTGTTGCAAAAGAAATCACCCTAAAAGACAAATTTGAAAATATGGGTGCGCAGCTGGTTCGCGAAGTTTCTTCAAAAACCAATGACATCGCAGGTGACGGTACAACAACTGCAACCGTATTGGCTCAAGCTATCCTGAACGAAGGGATCAAGTCTGTAACTGCGGGTATGAACCCAATGGACTTGAAACGCGGTATCGACCTTGCAGTAAGAACTGTGGTTGAAAATATCAAAACAACTGCCAAGCCAGCATCTGATTCTAAAGCCATTGAGCAGGTTGGTTCGATCTCTGCAAACTCTGACACCACTGTAGGTAAACTGATTGCGCAAGCAATGGAAAAAGTGGGCAAAGAAGGCGTGATCACTGTTGAAGAAGGTTCAGGCTTTGAAGATTCGCTTGATGTTGTAGAAGGTATGCAGTTTGACCGCGGTTATATCTCTCCATACTTTGCAAACAAGCAAGATACTTTAACAGCTGAACTGGAAAACCCGTTCATTTTGTTGGTTGATAAAAAAATCAGCAACATCCGTGAACTCATCACTGTATTAGAGGCTGTTGCAAAAACAGGTAAACCGCTTCTGATCATTGCTGAAGATGTTGAAGGTGAAGCACTTGCAACACTTGTTGTTAACAACATGCGTGGCATCATTAAAGTATGTGCGGTTAAAGCGCCTGGTTTTGGCGACCGTCGTAAAGCAATGCTGCAAGACATCGCGATTTTAACTGGCGGTACTGTAATTTCTGAAGAAATCGGTATGCAGTTAGATCAAACAGCGCTTGAACACCTTGGTACTGCACACAAAGTCACAGTGTCTAAAGAAAATACGGTCATTGTGGATGGTGCTGGTGATGCAGCTCAAATTGCTGACCGTGTACAGCAAATCCGTGCGCAAATCGAAGAATCCACTTCTGAATACGACAAGGAAAAACTTCAGGAACGCGTTGCTAAACTGGCAGGCGGTGTAGCAGTTATCAAGATCGGTGCTGCAACTGAAGTAGAAATGAAAGAGAAGAAAGACCGTGTAGATGATGCGCTGCATGCAACTCGTGCAGCAGTTGAAGAAGGTGTTGTTGCTGGTGGTGGTGTTGCACTAGTACGTGCAGCAAAAGCACTTGACGGTGTGACTGGCATAAACGATGACCAGAACGTAGGTATTAATATCCTTCGTCGTGCGATTGAATCACCTCTTCGTCAAATCGTTGCAAACGCAGGCGATGAACCATCTGTTGTAATCAATGCAGTGAAGAACGGTGAAGGTAACTTTGGTTACAACGCTGCAACTGGCGAATATGGCGATATGCTGGAAATGGGTATCCTTGATCCTGCAAAAGTGACTCGTTCAGCGCTTGAGCATGCTGCTTCTGTAGCTGGCTTGATGCTGACCACTGAGTGTATGATCACAGAAATTCCAGAAGAAAAACCAGCTATGCCAGATATGGGCGGTATGGGTGGCATGGGCGGCATGATGTAATTCATCATCTGGTCATTCGATCTAAAAAATCCCCGCTTATGCGGGGATTTTTTTAGCTGATGCATTATCAGGATGCTTTTTTAAGCAGTTTATAATTCAGCTTGCTCTCGATTTTTTGACCATTTTCAAGATTACGCGCTTCAAGAAAATTTTCACCTACAAAAAATTTCCGGTTTTCAGCCTTGGCATCCAGAATAATAATTGAAGGCTGTTGTGAGTCAAAACTGAAACTGCCTTTAAGTTCAGTTTCATTGTTTTTACCTTTACCGAGATATTCTTCCTTTAATTCATAGGTTTTATCAGGATGGAGTTCGAGTTCGACCTTGATGCCTTCACAGTCTGCGCAGGGGAAAACACCTTCATATTCACCTGACCAATCTAGGGCAGTTTCTGCACGATCACTGGCGGTCAGGCCAGTACTGGATGTGCTTTGAGCGCTTGCAGGTTCTGAAGAGGTAGAAGAATTGAGAACTGAATCGGCCTGCTCGGTATTGGTCATGTCACGTTCTTCCTGTTTTGAACAGGCGGTTAAGCTTGCAACCGTTACAGTCAGCAGGGCGGAAAATAGAATTTTTTTCATTGAGGTTCACCTGGTTTTTTTATTGCACTTTAAATACCTTAAAAGGACAGGGAAAATATAAAAGAGAGATCTTGTTAAAGTTTGATTCCGTAGGTGAAGCAAGTGAAGTTGAGCAAATATAACTTGAAGAATCTTGGAAATATCAGCAAGTATAATAATTTCATCAGCATGTAATCGGTTATATCCAGCATGAAATAATAAGTATTGTTATAGAAAGTCAATAACTGGAAATTTTCAGATTTCAGGTTTCTGCCAGATCAGGAGATTGTTGGACGCGGGTTAAATAATTCGTCTTATTTATTCCAAATTCAGTCAAAATTAAACGTCTATCATCCAGATTTAAGGTATTGCCTAACTATTTACCGGATGTGAAAGTTCCAATCCACCATGAGTATCTGGTGAAAGATGGGCTGTAAACTGAATAGTGGTCGTATTCCAAGCTAACTGTCTGATGTCTATGCCGGAATGACCGAGATCATCAGAACTATCAGCTTCACCCTGTTTGTACATCCATCTTCTAAAATAGCGAATAAACTAGCGCTGTTATGCGTGCGGTTAATTTCCCGGAAACCTGTAATGTCTTTATCTGAAAATTGGGAGAGGGGTGGCATAAAAATATGCGTTATCGCAAATATAGATAAACGGTTATAGAGTTTGATATCAGTCCAATTAAAAAAGTAATTGATTAGCAAAAAGAAAAATCTCTTGTTTAAATTTAAAATACAAATATAAATTAATTGTCTATTTTGTGTACATTTCACTCTATCTATATTTTACTTTGTTGTTAGACTGTGCCGAATTTTTGCGAATGATTGTGACCTATCGTGTTTGAAAAATGGGCTGAAAAAACTCTGAATTTAATGGGGTGGAAAACTGATAATCAATGGCCGGAAGACCTAGATCAATGCGTGATGATCGCAGCACCCCATACCAGCAACTGGGATGCACTTTATGCGCGTCTGGCTTTAAAAGCATTGAGGGTGAATGTGCGCCTGACGATTAAAGATAGCTATATGAAACTTCCATTTGGACCGTTTGTACGGGCGATGGGGGGTATTGGCATTAATCGCTGTCCTAAACAGCCAGGTGAGCCACGTCCAAGTATGGTTCAGGTCATGAGTGACTTATTTAAAGAACATCCTAAACTGGTAATGCTGATTACTCCGGAAGGTACGCGTTCCCGTCAGGAGCAATGGAAAACCGGTTTTTATCATGTAGCAATCAATGCCGGTGTGCCTATTGCTTTGGCCTATATGGATTATGAGAAAAAAGAGGCAGGTGTAGGGAAAATTATCTACCCAACTGGAAATTATGAACAGGATATGGCTGAAATTATGGCCTTTTATATCAACATTCAACCGAAATTTCCTGAAAAATTCAGCATCGACCAGCGTTATGCAGCTTAACCGGATACAAGCTGAGTTCAGGGGTGATGCTGGGTAGCCAAGATGCCTCCGAGATTCTGGCAGGCATCTTTATACAGATCATATTGCTGCTGAACCACTTCGGTTAAGGGAATATCAAATAGCTTTTGACCTTGCTGATATTGCTGAATATAGGATTCAGCTTTGGCTTTGGTGCTGTAGAGTGAGTGCTGATAATAGTCCGTCACTGCATTGTTTGACATTTGTGAGGTTTCAATCTTGGTGCAGCGAAAGTTATCGAGCATCTGTTCTGATTTTTTAAGATCACTAGACATACAACCTGCCAGTAAGATGCTACCGAGCAATGCTGTGATAGTTTTCATAATAAAAATAGGTAGGTTTGGTAAGAAAGTGAATAGTGTAAATTAAAAATCTGATTTAACCTCTCTAAATTTAAATAACTGGTTAAAAACTAGAAAATTGAAATCTTAACTTAAAGCCAAGGGCTGGCTTTAAGTGCTTTCGTTGTACAGACCTTAGCCTTTTACCAAACCGCCATCTACAATCAGGTTTTGTCCGGTGACTGCGCGTGCATACGGAGACAGGAACATAAGAATAGCCGCAGCAAATTCTTCGGGTGATACCACATGGCCCATCGGTGTAGAAGCCGCGATCAAGTCAAACACAGCATCCGGTGTGGCTTTGCTGGCATCGGTCTTTTGTAATAATCCACCTGAGAGCATATTGACATGTATACCATACTGTCCCAGATCTTGAGCGGTGGTGCGGGTAAATGCCAGCAGGGCAGCTTTTGCAGCGGTATAGTCATGATAAGGCACCACCGGGTTCTGCACCAGATTCGTCCCGATATTGACAATACGGCCAAAGCGGTTTTGTTGCATATCCTGTAGGGCAGCTTGAGTCGTATTTAAAGCGGCCTGTACTGCTCCGCTCAGCTGGCGTTGCATCATGTCCCAGGTCAGTTGCTCTACTTTAGGACGCGCATCGCCATTAAATTTAAACTGGATCAGAGCATTATTGACCACGGCATGAATCGCTTCATTAAAATGGTTTTTAGCAGCCGCAAACATGGCATTAACCTGATCAGCTTGTGTTACATCGGCCTGATAGATAAAAACTTGCTCAGGATACTGTTGGGCCAACTGTTCAGCTGCTTGCTGGCTATTATGATAATTCACCACCACGCGCGCACCTTCGGAAAGCAGGGCATGAGAAATAGCTAGACCAAGACCGCGGGCACCGCCAGTCACAAGAACAATCTGATCACGAATTTGCATGAATTTTATCTGAAGTTACTGAACATGAACCTACCATAACAGTTCTAGGAATACTGTCCAAGTTTTAGAAAATAATCTGGATCGTCTGATTTACATCAGCTGGTTCATGCGCAGAAAACCTGCCGGCACTGAACAACCGCTCTAAAATAATCCGCTTAAAGACCAGTTCAAAAATGTGATAAAGCAACCTGGCCCCCAAAATGGCAGGAAGGACAAAAAACATGAGAATTGCCAGAGAAGAGAAATGACTGCCAATAAGCCCCGAGGCTAAACAGCTGAATAGAAAAATTAAAATGACGCAGGATATTAGGTTGTGCTGCTCTGTGCCGTTGTCTAATCATTATTTAGGTTGAATGAGCCGAAAAATACACTTAACTCTCCTAAAATGCCATCTATAAAGCCGATCACGCTGTCAATGAGTTTTCCTGGGCATTCAAGCGCGGCTAGTGGGGGATTCAGTAGCATTATCGGTGACCAGAGAAGCAAAAATATTCCCAGCACCAAGTTAAAAGTATTGGCTTGAATGATGTGCAATAAACAAATATCGAGTGAGATTCCGATTCATCCCGCCAATAAATAAGGCAGATCAAGCTATCCGGGTAAAACTGACTGGTGTTGTTCCTGACTCAGAGAAATGAGATGACTCCAGACAGCGGGGCATACCTCTAAGGGGCTGCTGGTTGGGCTGCAAAACCCAGATTCAGAGTGACAGGGCAATTAAAGCCAAGGCAAAACCGGTCAGGCCTTGAACGAAAGCTGCGATCATGGCGCCTACAATAAAAACCAGCAAGGTCGTAAAATGAAGTGCTTATATAGAGGTAAATAGTTTTAACAGATTCCTGCAAAATCCAAGTCTATATTTCACTGGATTGATACCTGAAGGCTGCGGTCAGATTCGCCTGAATCTCTGTACGCATAAGTAGCGAATAAAGGCTACAACAGTACAACAATCATCACGTTTATTCTCCATTAAATCATTCGATACTAAATAATGAAGTAAGAGGGGATGAATATGAAAAGAATCATATTACTGTCTATATTTGCAATCTCTGTCACCGGTTGTGTCGTTGACCCTTATGATGATGGTGATTATCGTTACAATAAAGACCGTCATGGACAATATGATCGGAATCATGGTGACCGCCACTATGACCGAAAACATGGTGACCGCGACTGGAAACATAAAGATCATCGGGACTGGAAACATGATCGGGACAACCGTGACTGGCGTCGTGACCGTTAAGCAGGTTATGGCTTAGTTTTTAACTTGACGATGTAATTACTTAAAAAGGATTCCATACTGGAATCCTTTTTTATGATTTTTTTCGATCACTATGCATTTACATTTTTCTGATACAATCCCGCCCGGATCATACCTGCTTTGGTCGTTTTAATTAAATGCCATGAAGCCGGAAGCTTCAGCTGATGTAAGTCCTTGTCTGCTTCGACATAAATATAAGCTTCAGACTTAATCAGCGGATCTGCTTGCTGAGCCAACTCTTCCCATAAGTCTAGGCCATAAGGGGGGTCCAGAAAGACCAGGTCAAATTGCTGCTTTATATTTGTCAACGCTTGCTGCGCCGTAGCAATTTTTAACTGGGCACGTGACTTGGTGACTTTTAACAGCTCAAGATTATTGGTTAAAAACTGCGCCTGAGTAGGGTCAGGTTCAATCATGATCACTTGAGCAGCACCGCGTGACAGCGCTTCAAAGGATAATGCTCCCGAGCCTGTGCACAGGTCCAGGACAACAGCATTCTGAATATCCCACATGAGCCAGTTGAATAGAGTCTCACGAACGCGGTCTGGCGTAGGACGAAGCCCTTCAATGCTGGCAAAAGCCAGTTGCCGGCGTTTCCAGTCACCTCCAATAATACGCAGCTGATTTTTCATGGCTAATCTCGCTCTATAGAAGCAGGTGCAGGGTTTGCGGGAGCTGAAGCATTGCCTGAGGGAGAAGCTGCCGCGTTGTTAGATGTATTCGTTGTGCCGGCTGAATTTGGACTGAGCAGACTTTCACCACTTGGCAATTCACCAGGTTTGATCCCCGCAGTCATCAGGCCACCACTTAACTGATGGTTGTGTGGACGTACTGGATTTTTGTCCTTGTGGAGCAGCCAATAGTCGAAGATCGGACGGGCAAGTGCTGTAGCCGCACTACCACCGCGGCCGTTTTCCAGAATCACTGCAATGGCAATTTCAGGACTTTCTGCTGGCGCAAAACCGACGAATAAACCGTGGTCAAGCTGACGTTCATTCAGTAAGGCTTCGTTATAGCGCTTTCCTTGAGCAATACTTTTAACCTGTGCCGTTCCGGTTTTACCTGCAATTGAATACTGTAAGCCCCCACGAATCCCACGGCCGGTCCCGGTCTGGATGACGTCAACCATGGCATCACGCATTTTAATCCAGTCTTCATCGCTTCCATTAAATTTAATTTTGCCATGCGTGCCATTATGTACCTGGAAGGATTTGGCGCCACGGCTTTCTCGCAGGACGTGTGGAACGACTTTATTGCCATGGTTGGCAGTAATAGCTGTCGCCATCGCGAGCTGTAAAGGGGTTGCAGTAAAGGCGCCCTGACCAATACTGACTGAAATGGTTTCACCACGTAGCCATTTAGCATTTCGGGTACGCATTTTCCAATCTGGGTTAGGATAAAGTCCTGAACTTTCACTGGGCAGATCTACACCGGTTTTTTCACCAAAACCGAACTGGCGCATCCAGGTATCCATTTTTTCAATACCCATGCGATAGGACAGCACATAAAAATAGGTATCACAGGAAACGTTCTGTGCCTTATGCATATCGACTGCACCATGCCCGGTCTTTTTATGATCACGGAAACGGTGACTATCGCCAGGCAGGCTAAAATAACCCGGATCAGAAATGGTGGTATCCCAGTCCACATAACCATAATGAATCCCGCCCAGTCCAAACATGGGTTTAATGGTGGAACCCGGCGGATATACCCCTTGTACAGCACGGTTATAAAGCGGCTGGTCGAGGTTATCTCTTAATGCACTATAGTTCTTGTGGCTAATTCCGGTTACAAACAGGTTCGGGTTAAAGCTGGGGCTAGAGACCAGGGCCAGAATTTCTCCAGTTTTCGGATTCATGGCCACAATGGCACCACGGCGTCCAGCCAGCTGCTCTGAGGCAACAACTTGCAGGCCATAGTCCAAAGACAGGAACAGGTCATTGCCACGGACTGGGTCTTTACGGCCGAGATGACGCAATACATTACCAAAGGCATCGGCTTCAACCGATTCATTGCCCGGAACTCCGTGCAGTAATTCCTCGTAGGATTTTTCTACCCCAATCTTCCCGATCAGGTTGGTGCCGGCATACAGGTCTTTATCGATCGACTTGAGTTCTTTGTCATTAATACGGCCTACATAACCGATGACATGAGCAAACAGCTCACCATGCGGATAATAGCGGGTCATCTGGGTCTCAATGTTGACACCTGGGAACTGATATTTCACTTCACTAAAACGTGCAATATCACTTTCATTCAGGTTCAGTTTAATCGAGACCCGTTCGGTACGACGAGCGGTTTTAATCCGGCTCTGAAAACCTTGGATATCTTCTTCGCTCAGGTCTAAAATTGGCTTGAGTTGCTCAATAGTCTGGTCAATATCCTTGACATCTGCACGGCTTAACGTTGCTGTAAAAACTGGATAATTATCGGCTAAAAGCACCCCGTTACGGTCATAGATATATCCCCGTGCGGGCGCTAAAGGTTGCAGGCGAATCCGGTTCTGGTCAGAAGCCGTGGAAAAAGTTTCAAAATTAAAAATTTGCAGGTAAGCATAGCGGCATACCAGCAGCAGCATAAAGAAAATGACGATTCCAAACGAAATCATGACCCGATTGCGATAGATGCGCTTTTCTTGTTGTGCATTTTTTAAAGGAAAGTGCTGCTTCATAACGCGATCGACTTAAGACCTGAGAGAAAAGAATCAAAGTGGAGTATTCTAACGCAACTGTTCTTAATTTGATAACGAAAAAACAGCTGCAAAATGAGATGGCGACGACGTTTTGACTTTGTAGACATGAAAATTATAAGCTGCTGCCTATAACAGTCTGGATAATTCTGCTAAAGTCGAAATTAAATAAAAATAGAGCTCTACCAAAAAATATAATTAAGGATGATGGTGAAGGAATGAACCAAGTTTACCCTTTGTTAATGTGTGCTTTATGGGCAGTTGCGGGTTCTGCCTATGCCCAGGACAATCACAGGCAGGCCCAGTTAAATGATCAGCAACCCAAAACTTGGAATATCGGAGCAGGGTTGACCCAGAAAATGCTCCATTTAAATACTGAATGGGTGAATCCTTATGGGATTGCTTATGTGAAAGGTGGTGTCTTTATCAACGATGACAAGACTGTGGGAGCACAAGTTGGCTTTCGTTACCCGGCCCACCTCACAGGTAAAGATAAAAATGGTTATTATATTGGAGCTTATGCAGGACATATTGATACTAAACAGGTAGACCGCCAAGATAAAGCTCGCTTGGGTGCAGGCGTTGATCTGGCCTACGTCTTGCTGAACTCAGAGCGGATCAGCAGCTTTAGTATCGGGATAGGGGCAGGTGAGAAACTAGAAGACCGAAACGGCCGGGTGGTGGCTGAAACTGAACCGCGGCTACAATTTTCCTATACTTTAAGTATCGGTTTATAGAGAAAATATTTGACTTTATTAATACGTGTATACTGTGAACAAAAAATTAAATATGGAAGTTATGCATGCTTGAGTACGTCAACGAGTTATGGCAAGTCTTTTTGAATCGCCCGGATTTCTGGGCCGTGCTCAGCATTATCCCGGTCACTGCATTTGTAACGTGGGCACACGTATGGATGGCACTGAAAATGGTGTTTTATCCAATCAACTTCTGGGGTTTTCATATAGGCCCTCTACCTGTGGGATGGCAGGGGATCGTACCGCGTAAAGCTGGACGTATTTCGGGAATTATCACAGATAATACTTTATCTAAACTGGGCTCGTTGCATGAGTTTTTAAATGCCATGGATCCAGATGATATGGCTCGTATTATTGGTGAACAGGTGAGTTTTGAGCTTGAGCACCTGATTGATGAAGTGATGATCGACCGTAATGCGGTACTTTGGGAAAATTTACCTTATTCTATTAAACGCCGTATTTATGCCCAGGCCCATAAGCAGCTGCCAAGTACCTTAAAAGAACTTGTGACCGAGCTGACCATGAACGTCGAGTCACTGGTCAATATGCGGGAGATGGTGGTCAGCCAAATGGAAGGTGACCGGCGTTTAATGGTACGCATGTTCCTTAAAGTCGGGCAAAAAGAAATTAACTTTATCTGGCATATTAGCGCCCTGATCGGAATGCTCTTTGGTCTGTTCCAGATGATAGTGTGGTTTGTGGTGCCTTGGCACTGGACTGTACCGTTCTGGGCAGCAATCTGGGGCTTTCTGACCAACTGGATTGCCATCTGGATGGTATTTAATCCAGTGGAGCCGCACTATATCAAGTATCCGCAATTCTTCGCCCGGACTGCCGATCGCAGCTTCCCTTGGATCAAGCCGGTAATTCCACGAATTAGCACCTATAACATACAAGGTGCCTTTATGAAACGTCAGGAAGAAGTCTCTGATGTTTTTGCAAGTGTAGTCACAGAAGATCTGATTACGCTAAAATCAATCATGACTGAAATGATGTATGGCAGTCGAAAAGATAAGACTCGCCGTATTGTCAAACGCCATATTAACGAAATTATGGAAACACCGTTGGTTCGGACCTCTTTACAGTTGTCTTTAGGACCCAAAGAGTATGCAAAACTCAAGACAGACTTGATCGATCGCTCGATTGAAATTACGATGGTGCCTGTATGCGACCCTGCATTTAATGCGAGCCGTGCACAGAAGATCTATCAAATGTTTAGAGACCGCATACGCGAGCTGACACCGAAGGAGTTTCAGAATCTGTTACGTCCTGCATTTCAGGAAGACGAATGGATCCTGATTGTATTGGGTGGTGTCACCGGTTTTATTGCGGGTTTAATCCATTTGTTTGTGGCTTTCTTATAATGAGATGCCGGGGGACACAATCAGAAGATTGTGGTCGTGGCGTCATACATATTGTTTAAATGAGGATGTTTATATATGCGCATTATTTTACTCGGACCACCTGGAGCAGGTAAAGGTACACAAGCTCAGTTGATCTGTAAGCGCTACAATATCCCACAAATTTCAACCGGTGATATGCTCCGTGCTGCGATTCGTGAAGGAACTGAATTAGGTCTACAAGCTAAAAACGTCATGGATAATGGCGGTTTGGTTTCTGATGAATTAATTATTGGACTGGTCAAAGAACGTATTGCACAGCCTGACTGTGTAAATGGCTGTATCTTTGACGGTTTCCCACGTACTATTCCACAGGCTGAAGCGCTGGAAAAAGAAGGCATCGATATTGATCATGTGATTGAAATTGATGTACCGGATGAAGAAATCGTAAAACGTCTGTCTGGCCGTCGCCAGCATCCGGGTTCTGGTCGTGTTTATCATATTATTTACAATCCACCTAAGGTGGAAGGTAAAGACGATGAAACGGGTGAAGATCTGGTTCAACGTCCTGATGATCAGGAAGCGACAATTCGTAAGCGCCTGGGTTCATACCACACTGAAACTGAGCAGTTGGTGAGCTTCTATCAGAGCCGTGCAGCATCTGGTGAAAATGCGCCGACTTATGACAAGCTAAACGGTTTACGTCCAATCGAAGATGTTCAGGCTGATCTTTTCGCGGTTCTGGACCAAACAAAATAATCGATTTTCGATAATTTTGACTTTAAAAGGGCTCTAAGTCATATTAGGGCTCTTTTTTATGGTTGATTGAAAAGGGCTGACCACTGTGGAAATTGCGATATTGCTTGGAATAGGACTTTGTTTGGTTGTCCTGGTAGGCCTGTTTGTATTGAGCTTTAAAATGCTAAGAAAAGTTCAGAAAGAAGAGCGCACAGAAAATATGGGTAAAGTACCTATGCGTCAGCTGCATCCAAAATTACAAGCTGAACTTGATCGGGCCAAGCAAGAACAAGCTGAGCAAGACAAGAAATAAATACCGGAAACAAAAAGTCAGCTGAGGAGTAAAGGATGCAAGAATTATATTTTTTACGCTAGGCGCTCGATTTTTTCCTTAGTTGCCAACTCACTTCTGCTGACTTGGCGGGGAAAGCCTGGTATGTATAAAATTCCTTATTACCCAGCTCGACACCACTATTCAGGCTGATTGTTCTGAGATGAACTCTATTCACAAACCCCACTTCAAACTATTCAGCATGATGACTCTCTACTCTCGGCGTTAACCAAAGACAAGCAATTTATAAGAGCTTTTCATTTCCTCAGAACTTAACTGAAAAGATTAATCAATACTTTTTACTGGAATGGCTTGGCCTGCGCCAAATTCAAAACGGTCCGGCCAGTTGCAGACATCGGCGACCACACATTCAGAACATTTAGGCTTGCGTGCGATACAACAGTAGCGGCCATGCAGAATTAGCCAGTGATGGGCATCGACAATAAACTCCTTGGGAATGACTTTCACTAGGCGGTGTTCTACTTCCAGTACATTCTTACCCACGGCCAGACCTGTACGATTACCTACCCGGAAAATATGGGTATCTACAGCCATGGTCGGCTGACCAAAAGCCGTATTTAACACCACATTGGCGGTTTTTCGGCCTACGCCGGGCAGAGCTTCCAGATCAGCACGATTGTCCGGCACCACGCTATTATGTTTCGTGATGAGTATTTCACAGGCTTTAATGACGTTAACCGCTTTTGAATTATATAAACCAATGGTTTTGATATACTCCTTTAAGCCGTCTACGCCCAAGGCATAAATTGCTTCGGGAGTATTGGCCACTGGAAACAGCTTGTCGGTGGCTTTATTCACGCTGACATCGGTTGCTTGGGCAGACAGGGTTACGGCCACCAACAGTTCAAATGGGCTAGAATAATTCAGTTCAGTTTTGGGATCTGGACGCTGCGCTCTTAAGCGCTCAAAAAAGATTTGAACCTGTTTCTTAGTCATGTTTTTTACAGGCTTATGGCTTGCGGTACTCATATTTTATCCTTGTAATCCCTGTAATTTCTGCTGTAATTCCTCAAGCTGTATACGTTTCTGTTCATTTTCACGTACAGAAAGCTGTTTTTCCAGCTTCTTGATTTGCGTGCGGAGTTTGGCAAGTTCAATCGTCGTTTGCGCATCTGAGATGACCACCTCATCTGCCGGTTTCTGGATGACTTCAATAGCCGGAACCTGCTCAACCTGGGCAGAAAATTGTGCAAATAGGGCAGTATTGATTTCAGCCCGTACCACTGGACCCTTGCGGTTCATTCGGCGTTTCTCTTCACGCTGGATATGTGCATAGTAACGTTGACGCAGGTCATTCTGCTCAGTGATACGCTGTGCATCTGTAGCTAAAGGCTGCTGATCCTCGACCAGATCAATACAATCGACCGGGCAAGGAGGAATACATAATTCACAGCCGGTGCAAAGCTCAGTCAAAACTGTATGCATGAGTTTGCCTGAACCAATAATTGCATCTACCGGACATGCACTAATACATTTGGTACAACCAATGCATTCATCTTCACGAATAACCGCTTTCATCCGCTGTGGCCGGCCATCGGCCTGGATCGGCCAGACACTTTTTTCGGCCGGAAGTTTAGTGCGATTTAATAATGTGGCCAGAGCATCCGCAACCGGCTGTCCTCCTGGTACACATTTATTTGCATTTTCACCCTCAACAATAGATTGGGCATAAGGTAAGCAACCATCACGATGACCACATAAACCACATTGGGTTTGGGGCAGTAAAGCATCAATGGACTGGATGAGAGAAATTTGCGAAGTCATGAATAACCAGAGCTGCTCTTGCTTGAGCTTTAGTATAAGTGAAACAAAATATGTCGTTTTTTCAATTTTAACATAAATTTAAAGTCACATGATGGGCAGGATTTTTTAGCATTTAGTGCCTTGTTTTTTAGACATAAAGGCAGAATTTCGGATGGACTCAATTAGCATTTTCTAACAGAGGAAAAATTTTTATAATGTGTATAAATATTTGTTATCAAATTAATTTTAAAGATTTTTTCAAAAAAGTATTGTAGATTAGTTACAAAAGATATTTAATATTTTGCGCCAAAATTTAACATTGATTGTAAATTTGACCAATTTTGATCCATTTTCTGCTGAGGATTAAGCGTTGAAATACAACACACTTAATGAGTTCCTAGATTACGTAAAATCACGTGATGCACATCAACCAGAGTTTCTTCAAGCGATTGAAGAAGTGATGACCAGCTTGTGGCCATTTATCGAGAAAAATCCACAATACGCAGCCCACGGTTTGCTTGAACGTCTAGTTGAACCAGAGCGCGTGATCCAGTTCCGTGTTGCCTGGGTGGATGACCAAGGTCAAACCCATGTCAACCGTGCTTTTCGCGTGCAATATAACTCAGCGATTGGTCCATTTAAAGGTGGCATGCGTTTTCACCCATCGGTGAACCTGTCTATCCTGAAATTCTTGGGCTTTGAACAAACATTTAAAAATGCCCTGACTACATTGCCTATGGGCGGTGGTAAAGGTGGTTCCGACTTTGATCCTAAGGGCAAGTCAGAAGGCGAAATCATGCGTTTCTGCCAGTCTCTGATGATTGAGTTATACCGTCATTTAGGGTCGGACACCGATATTCCTGCGGGCGATATTGGTGTAGGCGGCCGTGAAGTGGGCTATATGGCGGGTATGATGAAGAAGCTCAGCAATGACACTTCATGTGTATTCACCGGTAAGGGTCTGACTTTCGGTGGCTCACTGGCTCGTCCAGAAGCAACAGGCTACGGAGCTGTGTATTTCGCTGAGGAAATGCTTAAGAGCTGTAGCGAAAGCTTCAAAGATAAAGTAGTGACCATTTCAGGTTCAGGTAACGTTGCACAGTACGCAGCTGAAAAAGCGATGTATTTGGGTGCTAAAGTTGTTTCACTCTCTGACTCAGGGGGTACGGTATACATTAAAGACGGTTTTACGGATGCCTTGTTGGCTGAAGTGATGGAACTGAAAAACGTAAAACGTGGCCGTATTTCCGAATTTGCGTCCAAGCATGGTTTTGAGTATCTGGAAGGTAAGCGCCCTTGGTCCATCAAGTGTGATATTGCGCTTCCATGTGCTACACAAAATGAGCTGGATGAGTCTGATGCTGAAGCTCTGCTAGCAAATGGTGTGATCTGTGTGGCGGAAGGTGCAAATATGCCTTCTACGCTGGAAGCAGTTGAGAAGTTCGTTGAAGCGAAAATTCTTTATGCGCCAGGTAAAGCTTCAAATGCAGGTGGTGTAGCTACTTCTGGTTTGGAAATGTCTCAAAACGCTTTACGTTTAGGTTGGACATTTGAAGAAGTCGATGAGCGCTTGCATGCAATCATGAAAGAAATTCATCGTAACTGTGTGAAATTCGGTATGCAAGAAGATGGCACTGTGAACTATGTAAATGGTGCAAATATTGCCGGCTTCGTTAAAGTAGCGGATGCGATGCTTGCACAGGGTGTATTCTAAATTTGAATATAGCTAAATAAAAACCGAGGATTTTGCCTCGGTTTTTTTATTGTCTTTACAAAAAACAGTCCAGACCTAAGCGAGGGCAGTTACTCTAAAATATCATTCGATCAGGATGGAAGCTTAATCACAGTGTTGGAGTTTGATCTTCTAAATTGACTTCGATGCGAATTTTGCTAAAGTTCAGCATTATAATTTTTATATCAGAAATATAAGAGATACCGTAAACAATATACTGATGACCATTTTTGAAGTGACTTTAGGTTAGTGTTGGGTGGCATGATATCCACCTGTTTATTCTAATATTTCATGACATAAAAACGTGACTGAGGATTTAAAGGGTGTTGTCGGAGTGGTTTTCTCTATGGTTGTATTTCGGCAAGTTGATAGCAATAAAAATATAGAAAATAAGCTGAATGCTTTGATGGCTTACATATTTCTTTTTATCTGCATGATCAATATTCCATATTTAAAAATTATAGAAAATGATGATCCCTGAGTGAAGGGGAGTAAAAACTGAAAAAACCGATGCCTTAACATCGGTTTTCCATACATTTTATATCGACTTAAAAATTAAAGTGAACCCTTAACTGTTTCACGTTCAATAATCATGTCTTGAACATACGCATATTTGGAATGATCCGCTGCTGGATTTTTAACTTCATAACGTTTGATACGCACGATCTGGCGCTCTTTAGGGTTATGTGTAAAACCTTCGATAGAGTTATAGAATAATGTCCAGTCTTTATTGACTTGGGTTTTTACGCCATTGTCAGCATATTTGATTTCACGAACCTGGAGACAAGTTTGTGCTGTTACACCTGTGCATGCTTTGGTTTCTGGTGAAATTTCAAGAAAAATGGTTTCACCTTCACTTTGATATTTTGATTCAGCGGTTTGCTTACCAGTGAAGACAATTTTTTCGCCTTTCACAGAGACAATAGTCAGTGTTGGAGCTTGTGGATCATTCAAGTTTAAAACGAATGGGACTTTACGGTTTTCAAATAAATCTGCTGCAACTTTTTCTTGTGCCATGGCTTTAGGCTCACAGGCCATTTGAGTAGCCGCCAGGTTGCCCGTCACGATCTGGTTATTTTCAACTTTCCAACTGGTTCCCATACCGTTACAGCTGGTAGAAATTCCTAAACGGCCTGCTTTGTCAAACTTTAAAACCAGAGGTTTTGGGGCATCTGCTGTGTTAGCACTCCAATGGTAATTTGCCAAAGTCTGATCTGCATTTTGTTGTTGTAGTACAGACACAGCCAAATCTCCTACTTTTTGAATCTCAGATGATTGGCAAGCAGTCAGTGCAAGTGGGAAGAGTGCAAGTGCTAGAAGTTTTAGTTTCATTAGATTCAAGTTCTTGATTTAAAATAACAAGATACATCATATATGATCAGCTTTTAAAAAAAATGGATACATTCAGTTTTTTTTGGTTTCAAAGTGTATCCATTGATATTTTTTTGTTAATTGATGAAAGTTGCTTTAAATTTTAATCGAAACGGTAAATATCCATGCCTAAGGAACCCATGCTAAAGCTACTATGCACAATGCTGAAGCGGTGCCCGGTACCCATGGCAAAGAACAATGGGGTAAAGTGCTCCAAGCTTGGATGGTTGCGCTTGATATGAGGGAGCGATTGCCAGTCAAGTACTGTATTAAAGTCACTATGGGTCAGTTTGTTCACCACATAATTGCGGAAAGTCGATGCCCATTCTGGAACTTCGTCAGTATTTCCTTGCCAGGATAATTCAGCCAGATTATGGGTAATACTGCCAGAACCGATCAGTAGCACCTGCTGCTCACGTAACACAGCCAAGGTCTGACCGATCCCATAAATCTCCTCGGCACTCATTGACATCGGCAGAGAGATTTCCACCACTGGAATATCTGCTTCGGGATACATATGCAATAGCGGCATCCAGACACCATGATCACGTGGACGGACACTGTTGGCATGTGCCGAGAATCCGGCATTGGCAAACATATTCAGAATCTGTTCTGCCAGTTCAGGATTACCCGGTGCTGGATAGCGGAGCTGGTACAGCTCCGGCGGAAAGCCGCGAAAGTCATGCCAGGTTTCTGGACGAATACCGGTATTCACTTCCAGTACCTCACTTTCCCAGTGTGCAGACATCACCACAATGGCTTGCGGACGCGGTAAATTCAACGCCAGACGCTGTAAGGCCGGGCCTACCTGCTCCGGGTTAAGTGCCAGCATTGGAGAGCCATGAGAAATAAATAAGCCGGGCAGGGTTTGTAAGTTCATAATTCAAACCATATCAGTCAGATGTTTCAATAATGCCCAAAAAAGAGCATCAGGAGCAGGCGTGATTATTCAACAAAACGTTGCAAATACAGAACAACTGCGCTTAGCCAGCGCGATGATAAGGATGATTATGGTTGATGCTCATGGCACGATACAGCTGTTCGATCAGCATTACACGTACCAGCGGATGCGGTAAGGTGAGTTTAGAGAGCGACCAGTGCCAGACGGCTGCCTTACGCACAGCTTCTGAATGTCCGTCCGGTCCACCAATGGCTAACGCAATATCCTGACCTTCCAGCATCCAGCTTTTCATGGTTTTAGCCAGCTTTTCGGTACTCAATTCACGACCCCCCACTTCCAGCGCAATCAGCACTTCATTTGGTTTCAACGCACTCAAGATGCTGTCACCTTCAATATTGCGGTATTTCAAAATATCGGCTTCAGAATCATTTTTCCCACGTTTGGCCATAGGTAATTCAATCACCTGCGTCTGGACAAAGGGCTGAATGCGCTTAAAATAATCTGTAAAGCCAGTTAATACCCAAGCCGGCATTTTCTGACCAATGGTCAGGATACGAATTTTCATAATAGAGAATCAATCATTGGATACGCCATTATAACGATCTCCTAACATGAAGTTGAGCGGTGAAACAAATTGCAATTGAAATACTGGGAGTGATGTTGCTTTAATAAACCGAGTTCAAGTCTCCGCTTGATAATAAAGCCATGGAATAATAAGAATGCGGCCCAGCGTTATTTTAAAAGGATGTATTACGGTTCTTCTGTTGAGTTGGGGATTGCTGTGTTCTACAGCAAGTCAAGCCAATATTGCCAAAAGTGCTCAAGCAGGGCACCTAAAACTGTTTATTAACCAGATTGTTAATATTGATGAATTTCGGAATTTTAAGAATGTCGAAGAACTCAATCGGGTTTCAGCCTGGATCAAGCAGCAGATGCGACTATTTGGTATCCCTTGCCAGTTTCAAACTTATGTTGTCAATCATCTGAGCTATCGTAATGTCATTTGCCGTCTGGATGCCAAAGCGGAAAAGACCTTGGTGCTGGGAGCGCATTATGATGCACAAGGTGAGCAGGCTGGCGCGGACAATAATGCCTCTGGTGTTGCAGGAGCACTGGAAGCTGCACGGTTGCTGGCTTTACAAAAGACCAAACTAGAACACAATGTCGAGTTTGCCTTTTATACCCTAGAGGAACCCCCTTATTTTAAGTCTGAATATATGGGTAGTTACATTCATGCAAAATCGTTAAAAACTCAGAAACAGAAAATTAGAGGAGTCATCATTCTGGATTCAATCGGCTATTTTAACGATAACCAGGTACAAACCTATCCGGCTGGTTTAAAATGGATCTATCCAAGCGAAGGGAACTTTATTGCGGCGATTGGTCATCTGGCTTCAGCCGGAATGGTCACTCACTATTGTGAGTCGATGCAGCGTCTTTCCCGTTTAGAGTGTGAACGATTTATTAGCCCGGCCTTTTTGCAAAATATCGACTTTTCGGGTTATTTGAATTATGCCAAATTTAATTATTCTACGCTTTTGATTACCGATACAGCGCATTATCGCAACCCTTATTATAATACGCCACTGGATACGGTCGATAAGCTGGATTTGAATAAAATGGCAGATGTCGTCAATAGTGTGGTGGATTTGGCTTTGAAATTTTAGGCAGTTTTTAATTTTAACCATATACCCAGATAAAAAATTACCCTGCCAGAGCAGGGTAATTTTTTATAGCATAGCAATCTTAATGACGCGCTGCTTTGGCTTCTTCATTGGCTTTTACAAGGGGAGCTTTAACCAGTGCTTTCGGCATATCCATCAAAGCCAGTGGTAAAATTTCATCAATCGATTTCACCGCTTTAATTTCCAGGCCTTCTTTAACATTCTCAGGAATTTCCGCAAGATCGCGTATATTTGCCTGTGGAATGAATACCAGTTTGATACCTCCACGATGTGCCGCAAGCAGCTTTTCTTTCAGGCCGCCGATACGCATTGCACGGCCACTCAGGCTGGTTTCACCAGTCATAGCAATGTCTGGACGGATCGGAATCCCAGTAAACGCAGAGACCAGCGCCGTGGTTAATGCCAAGCCAGCAGATGGGCCATCTTTAGGGGTGGCACCTTCCGGTAAATGCACGTGTACATCAGTTTCCTCAAAGCGTGAAGCTTCGATACCCAGCTCATCGGCACGGGTACGAACCACAGTCATGGCCGCAGTAATCGACTCTTTCATCACATCGCCAAGAGAACCTGTGGTAATAAACTTCCCTTTACCTTTGACTGCTGCAACTTCAATGGTGAGCAATTCACCACCGACTGAAGTCCAGGCCAAACCATTGACACGGCCGACTTGAGCTTCTTCTTCTGCCATACCATAGTCAAATTTATGCGGACCCAGGTAGTCAGGAAGATTGGCAGCATTTACTTCAATCTGAAGGTTTTTAGCTTTCTTGCTGACGGCTTCTTTCACCACTTTACGTGCAATTTTCGACACTTCACGCTCAAGGTTACGCACACCGGCTTCACGCGTATAGCAGCGTACAATGTCACGAATTGCTTCTTCATGCACGGTAAGTTCTTTGGCACGTAGACCATTGTTTTTAATGGCTTTAGGCACCAGGTAACGGTCTGCGATGTTAACTTTCTCTTCTTCGGTATAACCCGGAAGACGAATCACTTCCATACGGTCCAAGAGGGCCTCAGGAATATTCATGCTGTTCGCGGTACAGATAAACATCACTTCAGACAGGTCCAGATCTAGATCAAGATAGTGATCATTGAACTTGTTGTTTTGTGATGGATCAAGTACTTCAAGCATCGCAGATGCTGGATCACCACGGTAATCCTGAGCCATCTTGTCGATCTCGTCGAGCAGGAATAACGGGTTTTTAACCCCAACTTTGGTTAGTGATTGTACGATTTTACCTGGCATCGCACCGATATAAGTACGGCGGTGACCGCGAATCTCAGCTTCATCACGTACACCACCTAAGGCCATACGCACAAACTCACGACCGGTTGCTTTGGCAATCGATTCACCCAGTGAAGTTTTACCGACCCCAGGAGGACCAACCAGACACAGAATCGGGCCACGCAGTTTTTTCACACGGGATTGAACTGCCAGATATTCCACAATACGGTCTTTGACATCATCCAGACCATAGTGATCGGCATCCAGAATTTCCTGCGCTTTGTTCAGGTTAATGCTGACTTTGCTGGCTTTGTTCCACGGTGTATCGAGAATGACTTCCAGGTAGTTACGCACCACAGCCGCTTCACTGGATGCCGGCTGCATGGCTTTGAGTTTGCGGAACTCAGCTTCGGCTTTTTTACGGACATGTTCAGGCAGGTCAGCTTCGGCCAGACGCTTTTCAATTTCCGCAACATCATCTTCTGCACCGCCATTCATATCGGAAAGCTCGCGCTGAATGACCTTCATTTTTTCATTCAGGAAATATTCGCGCTGGTTCTTTTCCATTTGGCGTTTAACCGAGTCATGCAGGGTTTGCTCAATCTGCTGTTCTTCAGATTGCTGCAATAAATAAGTCATCAGCTCGGTTAAGTGTGCTTCGAATTCATCGTGTTCCAGAAATTTCTGTTTTACTTCGATATTTAAGGGTACACGTGTCGCAACAAAAAATAGCAGCTGGAGCAAATCTTCGATTTTATTGGCAGCCGCGATCAGCTCGCGGGCATTGCGCAGTTTAGCTTCGGCATATTGAGCAAAGAGCGCACGCAGTTCCTGCAGACGAAGCGCTTGAGTATCTTCATCTACAGTGACGCTCATTGGACTCAGTTCATGCTCTGCAGTCAAATACTCATTTTCATCAATGATGGTTTTGAGCTTGGCACGATACAGGCCTTCAATCAGGACTTTAATACAGTTTTCATCATTTTCGTGATTCACAACTTGCACAATCTTCGCGACAGTACCGTATTGATATAAGTTGTCGTGATCAATTTCTTCTGTAAGCGAATCTTTTTGCGCAACTACAAATACTAGATTGTCACTGTTACGAGCCACATCAACTGCATTGATCGATTTTTCACGACCGACAAATAGCGCAATTTGCATATGTGGATAAACTACCACGTCACGTAGCGCCAAAAGTGGTAATACACTTGGAACCTGAGGCTCTAAGGTTTCTTGATTCATAATAATTTCAGACATGGGCACTCCTAATGAGTGACAACGGTGTTGCCATGTTTTTAATAGTGATGGGTAATTTAAAAATTACAAGGGTAAACAGGATTAAATTGTATGAAAAATGACTAATTATGTGATTTTAAAGCCTTTAACTCATTGGAAATACATTATTTAACGTTTAAAGCGTCGTAAAAGGGAGGGCGTGATTAAGGCATCAAGCGGCTGATCCCATGCTTCACGTTGCAAAGGCTGATGAATCAGCTGGAAATCATGCGCCAGACCGAGCCGAAAAGGATGACGAGGAGCAGATGCCAAAGTACGGTCATAATATCCGCCGCCCATTCCAATACGAGTTCCTACGGTATCGCAGGCCAGAAGTGGCATGATCAGTAGCTCCAGTTTTGAAACATGCAGACCACGTGTTGCGACCGGTTCACGCATTCCCAGACGATGATGGGCAAAGCGCTTATTGCGATATTGATACTTACTGATCTCGACCCAGACCAATTGCTGGTTCATATTACAAATAACTGGCAGATAGACCTGTTTAGCCATTTTAAAGCAGTATTCAATCAGCGCTTGGGTATGAATTTCCCCAAAGGCATGTAAATAAATCCCGACAGACTTGCTGGTATGAAATTCGGGTAAGGTGCGGAGTATATTGAGAACGCGCTGCTGTGCCTGTTTTTGCCGGAAGGAAGAAAGTTGACGGCGTTGTTTACGGAGCTGTTTTCGAAGTTCAAATAGATTCATCGTCGTCATAAGCATAGGGTCTTTAAAATTCGCGATCAGCTTGAGAAGGGCAGCAAAGCTTCGCTATACCGAAGATAAAGAAGCCCTATATATTATAGACATATGGATAGTATTTTAAGAAAGCTTTAAACAACTAAAGCCTTGAGAATGAAATGAATCTATTGATAGTTTTAAGTCGGGCATGAAAACAGAGTTTTTGAGGCAGATCCGATCAATACAAAAAAATTAAAAATGTAATTGAAATTTAAAAAGATAAAAAAATGAAATGTATGAAAAATAGTCAAGCACTCCGAAGATGCCGCTGCATGTCATTACCCTTGAACCCTAAAGTTCAAGGTGGACGAGACGCATACTTGCTAGGTTTCCCATACCGGATGGGCATACACTCTAAATATGCAGAACTCAATCCTAAGATTTAAATATCGGCTCAGGGGAATTTGACCGGCTGGCGAACATCTCAGAGTTAAGACTCAGTATAAACTATAATAGGGATGAGGCAACTCTATGCTGTTCCTCAACTGTAAACATGCGGATTGAATGCTTGAACTTTAAACAAAAACTTAATTTATTCAGAGAGTTCTTCTACTTCTTCTAAAATAGTTTGTAACAAACGTTCGCAATGCGCATATTGCTGCAAGGACTTGTTCATGGTCAGAACTTCCTGCATCAATTCCAGTGCCACCATAATAATCAGCTTGCTCGGCTCCATGCGGGGCGCTTTGCGACGAAACTCATCATATTTTTCATTGAGTAACTGGGCGGCTCGCTCCAGATCCTCACGTTTATCCGCGGTGGAGGCCAGACGGAAGCTATGTCCCAGTACTCTTAAGTCGATAGCGATTTGCTCACTCATGATGATGCTTCCTCGGTCACTTCAGTCGGATGGGCCAGTTGCTGGATTTCCTGTGCATTCTGGTCTTGTGCAGTTCCCAAAATGGCCAGACGCTGAATAATGACTTCCACTTTCGCCTTTGCACTTTCATTTTTCTGGGTCAGACGCTCAGCTTCCTGATTCAGGCGCTGAATTTCCTGTTGGGCATGACGCTGATCAAGTAATAACTTTTCTTTTACTGCACGTAATTCATTGCGCTCTGCCAGAATTTCCTGAAAACGGTTTTTCAGATCGGTACAGCTTTTCTCCAGACGGCTATAACGATCCGCCAGCGCAGTGGCATCCTGATTTAACTGCTGGAACTGTCCACGTGTTTCAGAGAGCTTTTGGGTTAGACCTTCAATTTCTTGTTGTTTTTGTGTAATAACGCTATTTTTCTGTTCGATTTGATTTTGATATCGCGCATTAGAAGTCTCTTGCTCCTCGCGCAAACTGGTATTCTCATGTTCAAGATGGGCAAGTCGCGTTTTTAAAACGCCAATATGCCCTTGTAGACGCTGTAATTCTTCTAACATATCGAGGTCGCACAGTGTTGCAAACAAAGGTAATATATAAGCAGTATAGAGATTGGATAAACGAATGCAAGACGATATTTCAGGTTGGACGGAATGGTACCGCAATTTTTCTTCAATTGAAGAAATTTCTAGTCCAAGTGAGTTACATGGTCTGTTGACTGGCATTGTTTGCGTGACTCAGGCACCGACCAATGTAGAGTGGTTGCAGATTTTGGAAACGCTGGATGTCCCCGAGCTGAACCCTGAAGCATTAGAGTTATTAACCGGCGAAGCTGAAGATGTGTTTCATGCCCTGTCAGAAGATGAACTGGATTATCTGCCTTTATTGCCCGATGATGAGCACAGTCTGGCTGAGCGCGTTCAGGCACTGGCTGACTGGTGTGCCGGGGTAGTGCTGGGCTTTGGACTGGCTTCAGGACATATCCGTAATGATGAAATGGAACTGATTGAACATTTGCAGGATGTGGCAGCAGTTGAATTCGAAGATTCTGATAATGATGCCGAAGGTGAAGAAAGCTACCAGGAACTCTACGAGTTTGTGCGTTTAATTCCGGTCAGCCTGTCCTTAGGGCGCAAGAAAGTTGCTGTGGAAGAAACCCCACTGTTGCAGAAATTTACTCAAAAAGTTCAACCCAAAGCGACGACTACAGAAGCACAATCTGTGGTCGAGATTTTCTCGCCTCAACGCCCGAGTTAATTCCACCAGCTTATAACTTGTCTTGAAAACAGGCAGATGTTTTGCTGGTATTTTTCGTTACTGACAGCAAACAGAACTGCGCTGCTTTCAGGGCAGACGCTTAATCCATATTTTAATCCTCATATAAATGAACAAGAAGTAAGGTCTCATGAAGAAACTGACTCAAGCCGATTTTCAGGAACGTCGTGACATCCTCGCGGGTGAAATAGGTCTGCGTAGTATTGCCATTATTGCCACCAGCCCGGTGGCCATGCGTAACCGCGATGCAGATTATAAATACCGAGCAGACAGCAGTTTTTTCTATTTAACCGGTTTTGCCGAACCTGAAGCAGTTGCAGTCATTGAAACCTTTGATACCGCAGAGGAAGGTTATACCTATAGCCTGTTCTGCCGTGAGCGGAACCGTGAAATGGAAATCTGGAATGGTTATCGGGCTGGTATTGATGGCGCTATTGAAGAGTATAAAGCAGATGAAGCCTATGCAATTGATCTGCTAGATGAAGAAATCTTACTTAAGCTGCAGAACAAGGATAAGCTTTTTTACCGGATTGGGCACAATGCAGACTTTGATGCGCGTGTGGCCAGATGGATCGCAGCTGCCAATGGTGAAAGCCGCCGCGGGACTTCGGCACCAGCGCAGGTCATTCAGCTGGATCGCATTGTGGATGAAATGCGCCTGCATAAAGATCAAAAAGAAATTGAACTGATGCAGATTGCATCTGATATTTCAGCCCAAGCTCATACTCAAGCCATGAAAATGGTGCATCCGGGCATGATGGAATATGCTCTGGAAGCCGAGCTGAATTATATTTTTGGTAAGAATGGTTGTGTGCCTTCTTATAACAGTATTGTGGGTGGAGGCGACAATGCCTGTATCCTGCATTATGTAGAAAATGACAAACCGCTAAAAGCGGGTGATTTGGTCCTGATCGATGCGGCGTGTGAATATGAATTTTATGCCTCGGATATTACCCGTACTTTCCCGGTAAGTGGCACATTTAGCCCTGAACAAAAAGCGCTTTATAATATTGTACTTGATGCGCAAATTGCCGCAATTAACGCGGTTCAGATCGGTAATTCTTATAAACAGCCACATCATGTCGCAGTACGTATTCTAGTTCAAGGGCTGCTTGATCTTGGCATTATGCAAGGTGATATTGACGATATTATTGAAAAAGAAGCCTATCGCCAGTTCTATATGCATGGTACCGGACACTGGTTGGGCATGGATGTTCATGATGTGGGTAGCTATAAGCTAGAGGGTGACTGGCGTAACTATGAAGAGGGAATGGTCGTGACCATTGAGCCAGGTCTTTACATCGCACCTGATGATGAAACAGTTGACCCGAAATGGCGGGGTATCGGTATTCGTATTGAAGACGATATTGTAGTGACTAAACATGGTCCGCTGAACTTAACCTGCAAAGTAGTGAAAACAGTGGAAGAAATTGAAGCACTGATGGCTAAAGCACGCACTGTATAAATCTATTTAAAACAGCCAGTCAGATGACTGGCTGTTTTATTTCAGTCCCTATTTTATCTGACAAGAATGCTGAAAATATTGTAGAGAAGCCCAAATACTGGCCTGAATTCGGAGCTTTAAGACGCTGGACCAGTGATTGATGACCATCTGGTTGTAATCCTTCCACCTTAGTCTCTTTTAATATCAGCACGCTGAGGTTTCATTCAAAGCTCCTGTGTAGGAGTCATATTGGCTTTTTATTCAGGACGTGGATGACAAGATCATATAAACATGCAGGCCCCCAACACCAGGACATGAGCTGAATTTAAGAAGCGGGATACCTACATTTGAAGGCATGGCTGAAATGGTCGAGCAGGGGGCAGTATCGATATCTTGCCCGACATTACTGCCAATCGTTATCAGAGCAGATGTCAGTATAGAACGCTTGTTTTGGTGGATAACTGGGCAAAACCTAAGCTGTGTCTTGGCTATCTGGCGTGACAAACCTTCAGCCCAGCCATGAAAAATATGTCAAATCCTCTAAAAAAATAAGCGACATGGTCACTGGTAAAATAATTTTTTAGAGAGAAAGGTTCTTTTAATTTTATTTTGTTAAAAGAGATCCCTACTTTACTCACTCATTTAAAGCCTCACTGAGAATAAGAAAAATTTCAACTTACGTTTATCTTGTATAAGCAAAACAAAACCAACCCGGTTAAAAAATAAACTTTATAAGATGACAGTACTTCAACACAGCTTCGGCCTTTTTAGCATCAATACAACATATTAAATAGAGCTTAGTTTTCATAATTTCTCTGATCCCTGAGTAAATTTAAACAAGAGTAGGAGACAACAAATGAGACTAAATACGATCGACTGGATTGCTTATGCTTTGGCAATTATTGGTGGAATCAACTGGGGTTTGGTGGGTGCATTTAATTTCGATTTAGTTGCTGCAATCTTTGGTGAAATGAGCACCCTGTCTCGAATTATTTATGTTCTGGTGGGTTTGTCAGCCTTATATTTAATTTATACAGGAACGAAATTAGGCAGAACCATACATCACCATCCGGATACTCACTCGAGAGTAGTGCGTTAATCCGTTAATGCGCTGAATGGCAGAAAGAGATCATTGATATCTGAGTGAGATGGAACTTGAAGCTATTAAATCTTAATAAGTGAAAACGGAGCTCAGGTTCCGTTTTTATGATGGATTAAAAAATCTCTCTCATTCTTTCCGTGGATATAAAGATGATATTTCATCATTTTAAGCGCTGTTTTTAAACACTTTCAGCCAAAGAAAAACTAAAAGAAATTAACAGCATGAAAAATAAGAGAAGAAAAACCCCGGCATCCTGCCGGGGTTTTTCTTCTGGATTTGTTCGGTATAACTCCTGTCGTACCAGACTGTCCTTGTGCTTATCTCTTGTTATTCTTATAGGGAACGTCCTATTCCTGATGAGTTCATCATAGAAGGTCTTCTATATGCTGGATAGCAGTAAAGGACCGCAACTGATGTACGCCGGAGATTACAAAATTGAATAAAGTTTTTTGAAGAGGAATAAGAATTACCATGCTTTCTCCTGACTTTACTCAAGCTGGAATAGATAATTTCTAGAATTTGCTCTTGTTTTAATGGGTGGAGAATATCGTTCATGATTTGCAGGGTAGTGGGGGTCGCTACGAGATCTAGTTCTTTATCAAAACTAGGTGCTATATGTTTTGCATAAGCAAAACTCGATCAACCAAAGGACAGATGCAAAACTGGTTTTTAAGCATTATTTTAAAGTTTCCACATTTTAAAGCTTGCCATGAATTCACTCTCAGAACCCCCCTGCATGCTGTCCCTTCATCAAGGAAGCCAGCACCTTCAAGAAGTACTGGGTAGGCAAAACCTAATTTATTATAAAAAAGGAAATTTTTGAGCTAATATAAAATCTATCATGATTATAAGTATCTGTTATGTAGATACGATATTGAAAGGATTAGAGCATGCAACAAGAAGTCATCATTGTCGGTGGTGGTATGGTCGGCTTAAGCCTCGCACTGATGTTGGCGAAAACCAATATTGCAGTCAAACTCTTGGAAGCGATCAAATATCCGGATTATGATGATGTAAGTCTTGCTCCCTATCACTCCGGTTTTGATGCCCGTAACAGTGCCTTGTCGCGCCGTAGTGTGCAGATTTATCAGGAGTTGGGACTTTGGGATGCTTTACAGGAACATGCCACTCCAATTCTTGAAGTCAATATTACCGAACAGGGCAGCTTTGGTAAGGCACGGTTGGTTGCAGAACAGGAAAAAGTAGAAAGCTTTGGTCAGGTGATTGAAAATGCCTGGCTCGGCCGGGTACTCCTTGCTGAAGTTAAAAAAAATCCACTGATTGAACTGATTGATGGTGTTCAGGTTACATCACTGACCCAAGATGCCGACTTTGCTTATATTGAAGCGCAGCGCGGTGAATCTGTACTGAGCTTGCAATCCAAACTGCTCATTGCAGCAGACGGACGGGATTCTTTCTGCCGTAAAGCTCTCGGGGTCGGTGCATCCGAACATGATTATGATCAGGTTGCGATTGTAACGACTGTACAAACTTCTAAACCGCATCATCAGGTGGGTTTTGAGCGTTTTAGCCATTTAGGGCCATTGGCCTTATTGCCACTACCGGGCGAATATCGCCGCTCTGTGGTCTGGCCTGTAAAAAAGGGTACAGAAGGAGAATGGCTGGGTGAGGAAAATGATCAGCACTTCCTGAATGCCTTGCAGCAAACCTATGGTGACCGGGCAGGTAAATTCCAGAAAACCGGTAAACGTTTTAGCTTTCCCTTATCTCAAGTTCTGGCAGAAAAGCAGGCCATTGGCCGTGTGGTGTTAATGGGAAATGCGGCACATACCATCCATCCGGTTGCCGGGCAGGGTTTTAACCTGTGTATGCGCGATGCCTATGTACTGCTGCGCTATCTCAAAGAACAGCAGGCACAAGGGGCAGACTTGGGCAATGCAGCGGTGTTGCAGGATTATGAAAAATCCCGTCTGAATGATCAGCAGCGTGTGATTAAGTTCTGTGACTCTGTGGTGCGTGGCTTTAGTAACCAGAATCCATTTTTAAAGCTGGTCCGTAATACCGGACTCATTGCTTTTGATACTATTCCAGGCATCAAGCCACTCGTTGCAAATTATGCCATGGGGTTAAAAGCATGAGCTTAAATCAAACTAACGAAATATTAGACGTTGTCATTATTGGTGGTGGATTGGTAGGTGGGCTCACTGCGCTATTGCTGGCCCAAGGCGGTATACAGGCCACTGTGCTTGATGTTGCACCTATCCTGGATGAAGCCAAAACTTTAAGTGTGGCCAATCCGCGTGTTCTGGCTCTAAGTCAGGCAACCATTCACCTATTAAAAACGGTGGGTGTCTGGGAAAATCTGGCACGGCAGCAGCCTTATACCGGCATGCAGGTCTGGAATAAAAATGGTTATGGCGAAATTAATTTTGGTCATCCTGCAGAAAAAACACCATCGGTAGAGCAGGCTTTAGGCTCGATGGTGGAACCAAGCATTCTGAATCTGGCCATTCAGCAAAAGATACTGCAGGATGTGCAGGACTATCGCACGCAGGTCAAAGTTAGCCGGATCGAACGTGGTGTTGGCGTTTGGTTGATTCATCTGGCGGATGGGACTCAGCTAAAAACCAAATTGGTGATCGGTGCAGATGGCGCGAATTCCTTTGTGCGGGAACAGGCCTTTATCGATCTGGATGTACTGGATTATAAACAGGCGGGGATTAGCTGTGCGATTAAAACGGCTCAGCCACATCAGCATGTGGCCCGCCAGATTTTCCTCGAAACCGGCCCATTGGCCTATTTGCCGATGGCCAGCCTGAAAGCTGAGGAACAGGGGCACTGGCAATCGATTGTCTGGACATTGCTGGACGATTATGCCGATGAATATGCTGCACTATCAGATGCCGAGTTTAAGCAGCTTCTGACGCGTGAAAGTTATTATATGCTGGGTGAAGTGCTGGAAGCGACACCGCGTGCCAAATTCCCACTCAAGGCGCGTGCTGCACAGCAGTATGTACAGGATGGATTGGCGCTAATTGGGGATGCGGCGCATGTGATTCATCCGCTGGCGGGACAAGGGGTAAATATTGGCTGTCTGGATGCAGCAGTGCTATGTGATGTGTTGTTGCATGATAGAGCACGTGGCGTTTGGGCACATGAGCAGACCTTGAAGCGTTACGAACATCGCCGTAAGGGACAAAATGATGCGATGATGCATAGCATGTCTTTAATTGGCTGGATGGAAACCGCCCAGCTCTTTCCGGTGGTGTGGGCACGTAATTTTGCTCTGAAACAGGTGGAACAGCTGCCCCTGTTAAAAGATGCGTTTATGGCTCAGGCCAATGGTTTGAGTTTGCTGAAAGCTACCCGTTACTCCGCCTAGATCGTGAATGTAAATTTTTTAAACAAACACTCATAAAGAGTAACTATTTTGTTTAAAAAAAATACGATTTTTTAATAGGAAGTACTAGGCGAAACCCACAGAGATTGCTAAATTTCAGGTAATTTCAAACCGAGCTTGAAATGCCCAAAACCAGCAGTCATTTGTGGGGAGACTAAAATGACAGATATAAATGATTATGATGATGTAGAAGATCCTGTTGTCGACGATGAAGAAGCACAGGCAGCTGAAAAAGGTGCAGTCAGCAGCGATGAAGCTGTAAATGATAGTGATGTGGTCGAAGCGGAAACTCTGACGATTACTGCCAAACAAAAGCAGCGTCAGGCTCTGGAAGATGAAATAGCGGCTTTCCTGGCCAAAGGTGGTCGTATTACTGAAGTTCCAGCGGATGAATCCGTTGCCAGAGAATAATAGCTGCCAGGTTTAAGCCCAAAAAAAACACCACCTTGCTTGTGGTGTTTTTTTTGAAGAATGCATTAGCCATTTGCAGCGGTCAGTTCCAATGCACGCTGATAGGCGATTTTTTTCTTGATGCCAGTGAGATCAGCAGCCAGTTGGGAGGCGGCTTTGACCGAGAGATCCTGTAATAAGCGCAGTAAAAGTTTGTCCAGTTTTTCCTGATCCAGATCTTTTTCTACCGTTGCACCACCGACCACCAGCACAATTTCACCTTTTTGCTGATTATGATCCTGAGCAATAAATTCCACCAGTTCAGCCAAGGTCATTTTTTTGATGGTTTCAAAAGTCTTTGTAATTTCACGGGCAAAGCCGACAGGGCGCTCTGCACCAAAAACCTGAGCCAAATCTTTGACACATTCCAGAATCCGATGCGGCGCTTCGTAAAAAATCAGGGTCTGGCTTTCATCTTTGAGTTTTTCCAGAGTTAACAGACGCTGGCTTTGTTTTGAAGGCAAAAAGCCTTCAAAGCTAAAACGGTCACTAGGCAGACCTGCAGCACTTAGGGCGGCAATTGCTGCACAGGCACCCGGTACCGGAACCACCCGGATATTGTGCTCTTGTGCTGCACGGACAAACTTGAAGCCTGGGTCACTGATCAGGGGAGTACCGGCATCACTGATCAGTGCCATATCTTCACCCATGAGCAGCCGTGCAATCAGCTGTTCAATCTTGTTGCTTTCGTTGTGTTCATGGCAGGCCGTCAGCGGTGTTTGAATATTAAAATGTTTAAGTAATTGTGCAGAAGTTCGTGTATCCTCAGCGGCAATAAGACTCACCGATTTTAAAACTTGAATTGCACGATAACTAATATCATCTAAGTGCCCGATTGGAGTCGCAACAACAAATAACTGAGCACTCATAGGTTTCTCCATGTGGAATAAAATGAATAATAAAAAATGGAAGATTAAAAATAAAATATTGTGCTTAAGCCTGCTGCTCTGCTGTAGCAGTGTACAGGCGGAAGTGCTGATCATTCTACCTGAATCTGGCCCTTTGGCGCGAGCTGCATCCAGTATCAAACAGGGTTTTCTAAGTGCCTATCAGGTTTCCGGGCAGAAAGTCCCGCTAAGATGGGTTAATTCTGACCAGAAGAAAATCCCCCAACTATTGAAACAGCATGTCAATAAAAAGACCCAGCTGGTGATTGGCCCACTGGCCCGTCAGGATGTTGAGCAATTGATTCAAAGCAGGCCCGGAATTCGCACCTTAAGCTTAAATGAAGCGACGTCAAAGACCGCCAAGGTCTGGCAATTCAGTCTGTCGAAAAGAGATGATGCAGCTGCCTTAAAACAGCAAATCTCTCAAGACGGTATCCAGCAGCTTCTGGTGCTACGCCAGCCAGGACATGAAACGGAACATGAGCTTGTACTGATGTCACTGCTGAGCCAGAGCAATTTACAATTACATCTGGTTGAGAAACCGCCCTTTTTCTTGAAACATAAACAAGGCATATTATTACTTGGTAATGCAGACTGGCTGGCTACTTTACAGGGCTTGGGACATAAACGTATCTATACGGTCGCCCATGCAATTAATGAGCAGTATTCACCGCCACGGGGCATCAAGTTTTGTGATGTGCCCGTACTTTATTTTGGTCACTGGCCCGACGTTCATCAGGCCTATCATCAGAATCCGGTAGATATGTCCTATCAGCGGCTGATTGCCTTTGGGGGCGATGCTTGGCAAATTGCCCAATATTATCTTGCCAATAAAAAACTGAAACAGATTGAGTTTTATGGCCGCACCGGTCTGATTCAGCTATCCGAGCAGGGTGTACAGCGTACACCCTCCTGTTTTCAGCAAACTGCCCATGGCTTGAAGGTATTGTGAAGGATGAGCAGACAAAAACAGTTGGGGCTATGGGCCGAACAGCAGGCGGCCCACCTGATGGAGGAGCAGGGTTTTCAGTTATTGGCCCAGAACTATCATAGTCGTTATGGTGAACTGGATCTGGTGATGCAGCGTGGGCTAGAGCTGGTTTTTGTAGAGGTAAAGGCTCGGGCCAGAACCCGTTATGCCCCAGCGATTGAATCTATTTCTTACACAAAGCAAAGAAAAATCTTACAGACAGCCTTATGTTTTATTCAGCAATCTCCACAATTTATTCATCATGATTATCGTTTCGATGTAATTTGTTTTGATTTTAATCAGTATTTTGCAAAAACCATACAGCATGACTTTTCACTATACCCGTATGATTTGCAATGGATTGAAAATGCTTTTACTTTTGATCAAGAGTTTATTAATCTTTGAACAAAATAAGTCCAGATATGCTTATATTTACTGCAGGAACAGGCTAAAGTCCCCTATAGTGGAATTTATCTGAACTTAAGAACAGACGATTAAATTAAGATAAAGACTGTAAAAAATTGAAGGAGTCTTGCTGAGTGGTTAAGCGTATTGCAATAACAATGCTGTGTGTCGCAAGTTTATCGGGTTGTGCCAGCTTTATTTCCAGTGGTACAGGTACGGCTCCTGTAGGTACCGAAAGTGGTGTACGAACGTTGGGACAGGTGTTTATTGATTCTTCTATTGTGCGTACTGCAAAAATTAATCTTTATAAACTGGATTCGCGTTTTAAACAGGCGCGGGTCAATATTGAAAGTTTCCATGGCAATGTGCTGTTGACGGGGCAGGTGCCAGATGCGCATCTTAAGCAGCTGGCAGAAGATAATGTCAAGTCGATGAGCGATGTGAAAGCCGTCCATAACTTTATTACAGTAGGTAATCAGATCAGCTATAACACCATCATGCAGGATACGGCAGTGACCGCCAATACCCGTGGCCTGATTATGAAAGCACCGGTGGTGTCAGACAGTAAGCTGCATATCCATACCGAAGATGGCGTATTGTATGTGATGGGGCGCTTAAACAATGCGGAAATTAATGACCTGAATCAGGTGCTGCAACAGGTAGGCAATGTCACAAAAATTGTCACTTTGATTGATAATATCGAACAGAGTTCAACGCTAAACGGGCAGGATTTTGCGGCACCGGCTTCCTATGCGCAACCTGGCCTGGAACAGACACCAGTTGCCATTGATCCAGATGCGATTGAGCCAACCGATGCTCCATAAGGTTGAGCATTTAAGAACGCAACTGTCAAATCAGTTACTTGAAGTCCAGCAACGCTATAAAGATTTGCGAGTATATGATGTTGGCAGTTATGCGTTGAATCGTTTAACCCCCCGACAGGGTTATAGTTTTGAACACCAGCTGGCTTATGGACTGAAAGCTCGGCAGCGCTTTGACTTGTTCCGCAGTCATCAGCCTTTATCTCATCGGCCACTGATTGTATTTGTACATGGCGGTGCATGGCTGCATGGGGACAAAAAGGATTATCGCTTCATTGGCGAAGCTTTTGCCAAAGAAGGCTATGATGTCGTCGTTATGAATTATCATCTGGCGCCTGAACATATTTTCCCGATGTATATTAATGACCTGCATTTATTGCTTAATCATTTACAGCAGGCAGAAACGCAGTTAAACATTTCTACAGAAAATCTGGTCTTGATGGGGCATTCTGCCGGGGCATTTAATGTAATGTCGGCTTTATATCATCCACAAAAGGCAATGATTCAGCGCGAGAATATCCGAGCTATTATTGGACTAGCCGGGCCTTACCATTTCGATTATAAAAATGACCCGATCTGTGCCGATGCCTTTGATCAGTCGATTCCCTATCAGCAGGTGATGCCTTATTATTTTGTAGAAAACAGCTCGACCAGGCATTATCTGTTTATGGCGGAAAGAGACACTATTGTTGGCCATTTCAATAGTCAGGACTTGGATCAGGTCCTGAAAGATCATGGTAATCATTGTGAATTGGTGACAATTCCAAAGCTTGGACATATTACCCTGATTGGTTCATTGTCCAGTTTGTTTAGCCGCTTCTTTGAAACCAAGCCGCGTGTAATGTGGGCGCTTGAGGATGCTTTTAGATAAAGAGCTATCTGTGTAATTCAAACGCTTAGCAATAAAAAGCCCGGTTTAAACCGGGCTTTTTGATTAAATCTTTTAGAGCCAGGCCCGGGTGTCATCAGCCACCGGGAGACCTTGGGTCACATGCATGATCATGGCGTGGGCAATACTGCCTTTAAATGGAATCTCTGGCAGCTGGTCAAATTTGAAAAATTGCGCATCACTGATTTCCTCTTCCTGCAACTGTAACTCACCTCCCGCATATTCTGCTTTAAAGGCAATCATCAGGTTGCTGGGGAAAGGCCAGGGTTGGCTGGCCAGATACTGGATGTTCGTCAGTTCCAAGCCTACTTCTTCAAAAGTTTCACGACGGACTGCTTCTTCAAGGGTTTCTCCGACCTCTACAAAGCCAGCAATCAGGCCATACATCTGACTGTTCTTGTTGCGTGCATTTTTGGCCAGCAGTATTTCATTCTCACCTCGGGTAATAACCGTAATGACACAAGGCTGAACCCGGGGGTATTGACGATAATGACAAGTAGGACAGACCATGGCATGTTCTGTGGTATGAGCTTCAGTCGCTGTGCCGCAGTGACTGCAGAATTTGTGGTTACGGCGCCACTCCAGTAATTGCACGGCGCGGCTGGCCTGTTCAAATTGCTGGGCATTCCAGAATTGTAACAGCTGACGGATGGGCACCAGTTGCAGGCCGTCAGGGATCGGCTCTTGCGGAAGCAGGTCACGGGCAATTACCTGAGCATCCGTGTTCAGTAGCAAGTCACCTGCGAGTGCTTCAACTCGCGGAAGTTGAAAGTGTTGATCGACCAGCAACTGTTGCTGCTGGAAAATATAAGCCAGTGATAATTTAGACATTAGGCAACGCTTTTCAGTTTTTCACTACTGTCTAATGCTATCTTAAACATGGACTGTAATACAGGCTGTTTATTCTTTAAGTTATTAATCATCATATCCGCGCTTGCCAGTGCATCCAGTGCGTGATGCACTTCCTCTGGACTGAGAGCCGTTGACAGTTCAAAGCGCTTCTTGATAAAGGCCGCTGTGGTCACAAAGGCTGTACGGACCTGTTCAGCATTCAGGAACATCATCGCCCCGCCAATTTCAATCAACTGTGCTGGTACAGCTTCGAGTGCGGCCAGATCCTGCTCTTGCAGATAATTGCTCAGAGTCTGGCTAGACAGTTCGATGATTGCCTGGGTTTCATTCAATAGGGCGGTATGAGCTTCATCCAGACGGTCGAGTGAAACATTCATATTATTCACCCGCAGCTGTAGACGGCTCGAAGTATGATGACGTTCCAGCACTCCAATCGAGTTCATGGCTGACAGAATGACATTCATCAGTTGCTGGGCAAAGTTTTCATCTTTGAGAATATCCGCCTGACTCAATGACGCGGCTTGCTGGGTCAGGTCATTGTAGGCTTCATTCAGGTTCAGTACCTTGAAAATATTGGCCAGATTATTCAACTGAAGCTGAAGTTCCTGCGTTTTTTCAGGACTCATGTTCTGATAGTTGTATTCGATCTCATTACGAATTTGCGCCATTTCTGTGGTCACCAGTTCACTGATCGTCTGCATGGTTTCAAAGTCAGGTCCATAAAGATGACGGCTGAATACCTGCAATTGCGTATCAGTGAGCAGCTCATCGCCAATGTTGAGCTGGTTACGGATATGTTGTGAGATAGGATCTTCCTGACTGATGCAAAGGCTAATTACATTGGCCAGATCGCTCATGGAGGCCTTAAAGCTTTGCGGTGTATTAAAGTACTGCGCCATATTGCGTTCGATGCTGATCAGGGTGCGCAAACGCGGTTCATTAATCAGCAAGTGCTCAATATTGTTAAACGCTACATGGACCAGATGCCAGTATTGCTTACTCGGATGATTGACGGCCAGACCTGCCAGATAGGTACCGACCAGCTTGATTGCCTGCAAATCCATCTCGCTTTCTTCCTGTTTTAGCAGCTTGTTTAGAGACAGCTTGTACAGGCGTTGTACATAGTTGGATTTTTCCAGACCTGGCGCTTGCGGTAACTGGAAGTCCGGGGTAATCAGATCCAGTAGAGGTTCAATATGCTGACCTTCGGTAGTTAGCGGTTTGCCCAGCGCAATTTCCAGACGGTTCAGGGTATCCAGCAGGAACTGTGGAATCTTCACTTCACGCAGACAGATAAATTCGATATAGCGTTTCAGCATGGTGGTGCCTTCACTCAACGCGATCACGTCCTGAGTATTTACCTGGGCCGGATTTTCTATAATCTTGCGCATAAGTTCTGCTGAATATTGAGCAATTTTTGCCAGACTTTGCATATCAATCAGAGCCAGAACCTGCGCACACTGTTCAAACTGATTTAATGCATCATCAATACCAAAAGGTAAGGCCTGATCTTCTACCAAGGTGCTTACTGCTGATTCGACTAACTTGATCGAGTTATCAACCTCATTTTTTATTATCAGTAATGCTGTTGGATCAAAATGTATAGAGGTTTGGTAAGACATGGATCTGCACCTTTCCTGAAGTATTATCTATATATGCGTCCCGTTTTATTGGACGGAACTGTTTGTAATTACTATAACTGAAGAACTGTATTTTTAAAGCGAAATTACTGCTCGAAATCTAGATTTTATTTGGCAAAAAGGCAAGGAGTTCCATGCTTTTCCTGAAATTGTTTGACCCACTTCTCATGTTCTGCAAGTTCTTCATCTGATGGAAGAATCACCGGCAGCTCCATCTCGATCCGGGCGCTGCCAGAACGGTTCCCTTGTTCTTCTGTCTGAGAGAGGGCATCCATATCAAAAGAAACCTGTCCACCGGTCATCGCCAGATAGACATCGGACAGAATTTCCGCATCCAGCAAGGCGCCATGGAAGGTACGGTCGCGTTGTGGAATTTCATAACGGCGTACCAGTGCATCAAGGGAGTTTTTCTGTCCAGGATGCTTGGATTTGGCCATAGCCAGAGTATCGGTAACTTCACATACTTCGGACAACGCAACATGCCCTGCACGCTTGAACTCCATATCTAGGAAGTTCATATCAAAGGTCGCGTTATGTGCAATAATCTCGGCTCCTTGCAGATAGTCAAACAGGACCTGAGAAATCTCTTCAAATAATGGCTTGTCTTGCAGGAATTCATCAGTAATGCCGTGGACATTGACCGAATCGCCGACCGGTTTTTGAGGGTTGGTATAAATATGAATCGAGCTGCCAGTGAGTTTGCGGTTAATCATCTCGATTGCACCAATCTCAATAATCCGGTCACCATCCTGATAGTAAAAACCGGTAGTTTCCGTATCCAGGATTAATTGGCGTGGGCCATGTAACTCTACTGTTGCAGGTGTAATGACAATATGTGGATGCATCTGAACCGGCTGGGCTTCATTCATGGCCTGAGAATGAGAGCTTGGTTCTGGGACTGCCATATCAGTTTCAGTTTCTTCAACCTCAATCGGCTCTTCCGGTTCTTCTTCATCCGTCATCAGGTCCAGACCAAAAGGATCGTCTAGCAGCCAGTCGGGTTCAGATTTTTTTTTATCTTCCGTGGTGGAAGCAGATGAAGCGGACAGTTTGGATTTTTTCAGGGTTTCATCAGCGCCCTGATTGGCCAGCTGGTCGGCCATTTCATTGCCCGCATGACCGGCATGGCCTTTGATCCAGTGCCATTCAATTTCACGTCCCTGGCAGCTTGCATCCAGTTCTTGCCAGAGGTCCGGGTTTTTGACATCTTTCCAGTTTTTCTTTTTCCAGCCGTGAATCCATTCGGTAATGCCTTGTTTGACATAATTGGAGTCGGTATAGATCACCAGTTTTGCATCTTTGGGGCAGAACTTAATTCCTTTGATGGCGGCAGTCAGTTCCATACGGTTATTGGTGGTATGGTCTTCGCCACCACAAATTTTATGTTCCTGCTGTCCGCTAACAATATACGCCCCCCAGCCGCCTAAACCAGGATTGCCACGGCAAGCGCCATCAACATAGAGGGTAATTGTGTGTGACATATATAAATCCGATCAGAAAAGAACATGATGAGCCGATATTGTATAACGCAAATGCAGCGGATTAAGCTACCCGTAGCGGTTTTTTTAATTTCTTGTAACATTTAACGTGAAATCAGGGTAAATTATTGCCTTGTGTCTCCGACATGCTTAACTACAATGGCATATCTTAAAAAATAAATTATACGGATTGTTTGGATTTCTTTATGTATAAACCAACCGCAACTTTGTGGCAGCCTGATTTCCCCATCTTGTTAAAACTTTCTGTACTTGGAACGGCGCTTGCTTCCTTGGGACTGACCGGCTGTTCATCTACACAAAGTGCGACCCAAACAGGTTCCAGTAAAAAAGTCAGTTCGCAATATCTGGATGCCAACGGTCTGGATGGACTTGAAGATCTGCTTTCTGCTACCGATATGCGGGCAGTGGAAGGAGATCGTTTGCAGGTTCTAAAACACGGTGATATCTGGAAGCGCATGACTGTGGGCTTCAAGATGGATTTAACTGTCTGGAACCCGCGTATTGATGCCCAGCGTGGCTGGTTTATTTCCCGTCAGCCTTATCTGGACCGCTTGAGTGCGCGTGCTTCGCGTTATTTATATCATACGGTGAAAGAGGCAGAGCGTCGTGGTATGCCGACTGAACTGGCGTTATTACCGATTATTGAAAGTTCCTATGACCCGGCAGCGACCAGTAGTGCGGCAGCAGCAGGCTTGTGGCAGTTTATTCCAAGTACCGGCCGTATTTATGGTTTAAAACAGACCCCGATGTATGATGGCCGTCGTGACGTTGTAGAATCCACCCGTGCAGCTTATGAGTTTTTGGGGAGCCTGTATAACCAGTTTGGTTCCTGGGAGCTGGCTCTGGCATCTTATAATGCGGGTCCAGGACGTATTCAACAGGCGATTAACCGTAACAAGGCAGCCGGTTTGCCGACTGACTATTGGTCTTTAAAACTGCCGCAGGAAACGATGAACTATGTGCCGCGCTTTCTGGCAGTGGCACAGATTGTAAAAAATCCTAATCAGTATGGCGTGAGTTTACCGCCCATTGCCAACCGTCCTCACTTCCGTGAAGTGAATGTGGGTGCATCCAGTCTGAATGAGATTGCAGCGATTACCGGTTTAAGCCGTGCAGAACTTTATCAGTTAAACCCGGGACATCGGGGGGAACGGATTGATCCACAAAGCCCGCGCCGTATTCTGATCCCGGCTGACCTGAGTCCATCGATTGATGAGAAACTGAAAAAACTCTCTGGCTCTGGCGGTTTATTGGCGAGTGCTCCAAGCTCTGCTGCTAAAACTTCGACCACCACGGTGCTTACGACCCGCACACCTTCTGCTGCAACCACCAGCAAGTCCGGTACAGTATCGGCAACTGCGGGAGTGGTGAGTAAAACGGCAAGCTCTACAGCAACTCAAGTCGCCACGAACTCTGGCAATTCGCTGGCACTTAATACTAAAAAAGTATCCACACCAAAAGGATCGACCGCCTTGGCGGACTTCGCGGCACAAAGTGACTTGCCGATTCCGAGTGCACCACGTATTCCGGTGGCGGTAAGACCCGATACTCCGGTTAAGCCGGTTCAGGTGGAGCCTCCAATTTCTGCGGCAGAACGTGAGAAAATTCAAAGTATGCTAGCTGCAGAGAGTGCGGCACAAACGGTAGAAGATGTTTTACAGCCTGTAGCGACAACCGCTGAGCGTGATGAGGTGGTTGAGGAGCTAAAAGCCTTGGCACCTGCGGGCACAGAAATTGTTGATCCTTATGATGGCAAAATTAAGCTCACTGCCATTCAGACCAGTCTGTCTGTGGCAGAGCAGCAGGGCAAGGAGCTGACCAAAGGTTTTTCCTATCCTAAACAGGTGGCGGAAAATACCCAAGCCAGTTCAGTTGAAGCCCAGCTGAATCAGGGCAAGAACTATGTCAAGACTGACTCTGAAGTGGTCGTGGTGCCACCGAAAGGCAAACGCAGTACTTATACCGTTGTTGCGGGTGATACTTTGGCGCTGATTGCAGCCAAAAATGGGGTGAGCTGGCGTGATGTTGCCAAGTGGAACCAGATTGATCCGAGTGCAACGCTATATGTAGGAACCACGATTTATCTCTATGATGCCAAGCCGGTACAAGCAGCGCCGAAGGCCAAAGAAAAACCGGACAGCTATGTGGTTCAGGCTAATGACTCCTTAACCAGTGTCGCCAGCCAGTTCGGTTTAAGCCTACAACAATTGGCCGATTTTAATGATCTGGCACCAAGTAGTGGTTTGTTTGTCGGCCAGAAGCTGGCTTTAAAACAAACTGCCACAAAAGCCAAAGCTGAGGACAACAAAAAAGCAGAAACAGTCAAAATTCAGACCAAGTCTTATACGGTAAAACGTGGTGAATATTTGAAACTGATCGCGGATCGTTATGCCTTGTCGAATGGTGAACTGGCAGCATTGACCCTGGGGTTAACAGCGGGCAGCAGCTTATTGGTGGGACAAAAGATCAATGTGCCATTAAATGAAGTGGCAGAGTTGACTACATCGGGCAAAAAAGTCGAGCAGAAGTTTGAAAATGTCAAAGTAGAGCAGACACCGACAGAAAACTATCAGGTCAAGCGCGGTGAAACCCTGTATAGCATTGCCAGTCAAAGCAAGCTCAGCGTATCGGAACTGGCGGCCTTGAACAGTCTGTCTGCCAATAGCGGCTTGCGTATCGGTCAGACCATCAAAATTCCAGCCGCTAGTCGAGTGCCGGAAACTTATACGGTGCAAGCAGGGGACACCTTGACCGGTATCACGGCGAAATACAATCTGTCGATGGACCAGATTGCGGACTTGAATAATATTTCCCGTACGGCCAATCTACGTGTCGGTCAGCGCTTAAAACTGAGCGGCGAAGCTGAACCTGTGCAGGAAACGCAGGTTGAGAGCAGTACGAAGAATATCAAGTCTGATACGCATGTGGTGAAATCGGGTGAAACCCTCACTTCGATTGCGCGTCAGTATCATTTGCAGCAGAAGTATCTGGCGGATTTAAATGGTCTGAAGAGCAATAGCAGCCTGCGTATCGGCCAGCGTTTAAAAATTGAAGGTCAGTTTCCGGCCGATAAAAAAGTCGAAGAAGCGAAGGTGACAAATAAATCTTCAGCGTCTAAAGCAACGGAATCTTATACCGTGAAATCCGGCGAGTCTCTGAATGCGATTGCCAAGCGTTTGGGCATAAGCGTGAGTGATCTGGCAGGCCTGAACAATCTCGGTCCGCGTGCAGGGCTGCGTGTCGGTCAGACCATTCAGATTCCAAAATTGGTGACTGAATATAAGATCCAGCGTGGAGATACCTTGATTGGTCTGGCTGCGCGTCATGGTCTGGCAACAGACGAACTGGCAGAAATGAATGAAATCAAACCGAATACGCAATTGCGGATTGGCGAGGTAATTAAGGTTCCAAACTGATTTTTGTCTCGTGAGATTGTTTAATCCCAGTCATATCTGGATGGTAGTGACTGCCCCTTGGCTCATCAGTAGCAGTGGGGCAGCAGTCATCACCACCCCGTATATTGCCCTGCATGGCAGTCCTCAATATGCTCACGCTGAATCTATGCCTTATGCCAACCCTAAAGCACCCAAAGGTGGGGTGCTGATCCGGGCTGCGGATGGCAGTTTTGATAATCTGAACAGCATGAATGGCAAGGGGAATGTCACTGAAGGGATTAACTATATTTTTGACAGTTTACTGTCGAAGTCGCTGGATGAGCCTGGCGTATATTATCCCTTGCTGGCGGAGAAAGTCAGTTTCGATCCAGAGCAGACCGCCTATATTATTTTCCATTTAAATCCGAAGGCCAGATTCAGTAATGGTCAGCCCGTCACGGCAAAGGATGTTAAATACAGCTTTGAGCTGTATCAGACCCAATCCAATTTTGGCTTGCAGATGTATCTGGCGGATATTCAACGCATTGAAGTGCTATCTCCCTTAAAAGTCAAAATCAGTTTTAAGTCGCGCCACAATCCGGAAATGGCCATAGGCGTGTCACAAATGCCGATTTATGCACAACAGGAATGGCAGCAGCGTAATTTTAAGGAGATCAGCCTGAAACCGATTCTGGGTTCAGGGCCTTATGTGATTGAACGGATTGAAGCGGGACGACGTATTTCCTATAAGCGCAATCCGCATTATTGGGGCCGGGATTTGCCGGTCAATCGTGGGCGTTATAATTTTGACCGGATTCAATATCGATATTACCGCAGTCCGGAAATTAAATTTGAAGCTTTTAAATCAGGCCAGTTCACCCTCCATGAGGAAACTCAGGTCAGCCGCTGGGTGAAAGATTACCGCTTTCCTGCGGTACGGCAAGGCCGGGTCAAGACCTATCGCCTACACCACCATAATCCGATTCCCACACAAAGCCTGGTGTTGAATACTCGGCGTCAGCCTTTTGCTGATATTTACTTCCGTCAGGCGCTGAGTCTGGCCTATGATTTTGAATGGCTGAACAAAGCCATGTTTCATGGAGAGTATCAGCGTTTAAATAGTTTTTTTAGCAATAGTGAACTCGCATCTGGTGGAAAACCCAGTGCTCAGGAGCTGAAAATTTTACAGCCTGAACTGTCTAAATTGCATCCGGTACAGCGTCAAGCAGTATTGCAAAACTGGCAGTATCCACCCTCGGATGCCTCCGGATTTAACCGCAAAAACCTGCTTCAGGCCCGGAAAATCCTGTTAAAAGCCGGTTATTATTATCAGCAGGGACAGTTGCTAAATGCCCAGGGTAAAACTGTAAAAATCGAGTTTTTATTACATCAGGCCGAGCAGCAGCGTTATCTGATGCCTTATCTCAGGCATTTAAAACGTCTGGGGATTCAGGCTCGAATCCGGATGGTGGAAACTGCACAGTATTATGAGCAGCTAAGAAATTATCAGTTCGATATGATTGTGGATACCATGCCGCAATCGCTGACGCCGGGACAGGAACAAAAGCAGTTGTGGGGTAGCGAGGCTGCAGGCCAGCCCGGCAACTATAATTATGCCGGGATTCGCAATCCGGGGATTGACCGGGTAATTGATCAGGTCATTCAGGCGCAAAGCCGCGAGCAGCTGATAGACCGTACCCGGGCCTTGGATCGTTTGCTGCGGGCGGGTTATTATCACATTCCGACATATGGTAGCCGTGAATACTGGTACGCTTACTGGAATATGTATCAACAACCCAAGATCAAGCCGAAGCTTTCTGCCGGCATTGATTACTGGTGGGTTGATGCTGGCAAGGCCAAACAAATAGCACCCTATTTAAAATATCGCTAAGTTTCTAGTCCCGAGGAGTACCATGAGTACTTATATACTCAAACGTCTGCTACTCATGATTCCAACATTATTCGTCATTTTACTGATCAATTTTGTGGTGATTCAGCTTGCACCGGGTGGTCCTGTAGAACAGGCGATTTATCAGGCGCAGCACGTTAACCCTCTGGGGGCGAATGGCTTGAAATATCAGGGGCAGCAAGGTCTGACGCCTGAAATGCTGGAGCAGATTAAAATTCAATATGGATTTGACCAGCCGCTCTATCTGCGTTTCTGGGAACTGCTGAAAAGCTATGCCCAGTTTGACTTGGGACACAGTTTTTTTAAAGGGCAGGCTGTAACAGACCTCATCTGGGAAAAACTTCCTGTCTCATTGTCTTTAGGCCTGTGGAGTACGGTGCTGATCTATCTGGTCTCGATTCCTCTGGGCATCCAGAAAGCTAAAAAGCATGGCAGCCTGTTTGACCAGACTACCTCCTTGCTGTTGGCGGTCGGTTATGCCATTCCAGCCTTTATTTTTGCGATTTTGCTGATTGTATTGTTTGCAGGTGGCTCTTATCTGCAATGGTTTCCTTTGCAAGGCCTAAGCTCGGAAAATTTTGCTGAATTATCTTTTTGGGGGAAAATCCGGGATTATTTTTGGCATATGGCGCTGCCCTTGCTGGCTATTGTACTGGGCGGTTTTTCCCGACTGACCTATCTGGTGAAATTTTCCTTTGTCGAGGAGCTGGGCAAACATTATGTACTGGCAGCGCAAGCCAAAGGCCTACAGGAACGGGCAGTGCTGTATCGGCATGTATTGCGGAATGCTGTGCTGGTTCTGGTTGCCGGTTTACCTGAGGCACTGCTCGGCATTCTATTTGTCGGTAACCTGTTTATCGAAATCATCTTCAATCTGGATGGTTTGGGGCTGCTGGGATTTGAGGCGATTATGCAGCGGGATTATCCGGTAATTTTTGGAACGCTCTTTATTTTTAGCTTGCTGGGTCTGCTTCTGCGTTTACTCAGTGATGTGCTGTACCGGGTAATTGATCCACGGATTCATTTTGAATCGCGAGGATTGAAATAATGTCACCGATGCTGCGTGCCAGCCTGCAACGCTTTAAAAATAACCGGACCGGTTTTGCCTGTTTCATTGCATTTTTAATGATTCTGCTGCTTTCGTTGGGCGCGGAACTGATTGCCAATGATAAACCCCTGCTGGTCAAATATCAGGATGCTTATTATCTGCCCGTACTGAAGGCCTATCCTGAAACCACCTTTGGTGGTGTTTTTGAAACTGAGGCTGAATATCAGGACCCGGCTGTGCAGCAGCTGATCCATGCCAATGGTTGGGCGCTTTGGCCGGTTATCCGGTTTTCCTATGACACACCCAATCTGGCGCTGGATGTGCCGCTTCCTGCACCCCCCAGTCAGCAGAACTGGTTAGGGACAGATGATCAGGGGCGAGATGTGTTGGCCCGGATTCTGTATGGCTTGCGTATTTCCCTGCTATTTGGTTTTGCATTGACTTTGCTGTCTGCAGCCCTCGGTATTCTGGTCGGCGCAATCCAGGGCTATTATGCCGGCTGGGTAGACCTGATTGGGCAACGGATTCTCGAAGTCTGGGGCAGTCTGCCAATGCTGTTTATGGTGATGATTCTGGTCAGTCTGTTCAGTCCGAATATTTACTGGCTGTTTTTGATCATGCTGTTCTTTGGCTGGACCACGCTGGTGTCGATGGTGCGGGCTGAATTTTTGCGAGCGAGAAATCTGGAGTATGTCTGGGCTGCCAGAAGTATGGGCGCAGGCCATGGCCGGATCATGTTCCGGCATATCTTGCCCAATGTCATCGGTTCCAGCCTGTCGCAGCTTCCTTTTATGCTGACCGCTAATATTAGCGCCCTGACTGCTTTGGATTTTTTGGGGTATGGCTTGCCACCTGAAACAGCTTCTCTGGGTGAGCTGTTACTACAAGGAAAAAATAATTTAAATGCGCCTTGGCTGGCCTGGTCTGGCTTTCTGACCTTGGCAATTGTGCTGTCCCTGCTCATTTATACGGGAGAAGCCATACGGGATGCTTTTGATCCTAAAACTTAAACTTCTCACTTCATTCCAGCTAAAAAAGATGCATCGTCTTAAACATAGAGCAAATAAATTTGTGATCAGTCATCTTAAATAAAATTTGTGTCAATTTGACAAGTTGAATTGTCAAATTTTCTGACTTGGGTTATAACACATACAAAATAAGATAAATACCTTAGGAATATACATGACAAAATTGGCTGATTCTATCCAGATTCGTAATACCCAGTTTAAAAATCGCATTATTAAAGGCGCGATGAGTGAAGCGCTGGCCAATGATGCAGGTCAGCCGAATCAGGCCCATTTAAAACTTTATGAAGCTTGGGCCAAAGGCGGTTTGGGCTGCGCGATTACCGGCAACGTCATGGTGGATTTTCGTGCCAAAAATGAACCTGGCGTGGTCGTGGTGGAAACCGAACGTGATCTGGCGCAGCTCCAGGCGTGGGCTGAAGTGGGCAAACGTCATGGTATGGTGCAGCTGGTTCAGTTGTCTCATCCGGGACGTCAGTGTCCTAAAGGATTAAATAAAGAAACGGTTGCGCCTTCGGCTGTGCCTTTTAGCCCGGCGCTGGCGGTAAGTTTTGGGACACCGCGTGAACTAGGTGAAGATGAGATTCTAGATATTATTCAGCGCTTTGCAACTTCAGCAGCCATCTGTGAAAAGGCCGGGTTTGAAGGCGTGCAATTACATGGTGCCCATGGTTATCTGATCAGCCAGTTTTTATCGCCGCTGACGAATAAGCGTCAGGACCAGTGGGGTGGCAGTATTGAAAACCGCAGCCGTTTTCTGCTTGAGACTTATCAGGCGGTTCGTGCCGCAACCTCGGAAAACTTCATCATCTCGGTCAAGCTGAACTCCGCGGATTTCCAACGTGGTGGTATTAGTGAAGAAGATGTGATCTATGTCTTTAAAGCCATGGATGCCGCAGGTATTGATATGATCGAGGTATCTGGCGGGACTTATGAAGCACCGGCCATGGCAGGAGTAAAAGCGGAAAAACGTAAAGCTTCAACCGTGGCACGAGAGGCCTATTTCCTCGACTTTGCCGAGAAGATTCGTCAGGAAGTAAATTGCCATCTAATGGTGACGGGTGGCTTCCGTACTGCAGCGGGTATGAATGCCGCCTTGGAAAGTGGTGCATGCGAATTTGTGGGTATTGCCCGCCCATTTGCGGTTGAGCCCGATCTGGGCGATCGTCTGGTTGCCGGGGAGGATGTGCGATATGCCGTGGAGAAAATTAAAACCGGTATTCCAATGGTTGATAAAATGGCCATTATGGAAATTATCTGGTATGCCGCACAGTTTAAGGAAATTGCCAAAGGCAATCAGCCGAATCCAAAACTATCACCTCTAAAAGTTTTTCTGAATTATTTAAAAGGTAATGTAAAAGCCGTGATTAAAGGTCAGATCAATTCACGTAAATCAGCTTGATAGCTATAAATTGAAGCAAAAAAACAGGGCATTTTAAATGCCCTGTTTTTATCAGTGACTTGTTTAGCAATAGGTCATGGCCTGAGTCTGGAAGGGGAAGAGTAGCTGGCAAAGCTGACGTGTAGCCCATAAACCGACTTCCTGATGGTGCATATGTGGCGCCACATAAGGAATCAATAAATCAATCTTCTGCTCGGCAGCGGCACAGCGATTCAAACGGTTTTTCAGCTGATGAATCTGTTGCTGATCGATACGGTTTAATACTGATTCCGTCTGATGATTTAGCTGAGATTTGCTACCTGTAGACAGGCGGGCAGCCAATGTCGCTCCCTGAATCCAGTCTTTAATAATCTGCTTTTCAGTGGCATTAAATACGCCAAACATTTTGCCGTCCGGATCATCAATGATTTTCCAGAAACGGCTCTGTTCTACTGCTGCATCTTTTACAATCCAACCTTTTTCAAGCATGACTTTCAGGAAGTCGGCAATCTGCGCCGGGTCAGATAGCCATTCATTGATATTTTTGCCGCTAAACTGGCACTTCTGGTTATGGATATATTGTCCGATCAGAGCCTTATTTTGGAATACTTTCAAGGCCAGTTGTTCAGGATTTAGTTGCGTGATGATCTCGGTAGAACTTTTACCAATATCATTCAGTACATAACCTTTTTTGATCAGATCCAGATACTGTGCAGGATCTTCCGCGAGAGCATAGTGATCTAAATAGGCTTGTAACGATTTGTGGGCATGACCATTGTGCGCATTATCAATGGTGATATGCACATTGAAGTAATGCGGGTCGATAGCCAGTTCAGCCAGCTCGTAATTGGTGATCAAGAGATGTAAGGGCAACTGTTCATAGCCAAGATTAAATCCAATCACTAAGGGCAGATATTCTGGAGGAGCATAGGCCAGCGCCAGTTGTACTGCCGCCTGTTCATAATAGCTGACATCCAGCTGCTCGGCATAACTGTTTAACTCATAATGGTTGAGCAGCTCCTGATACATGGTGACATGATTGGCGCGAGTATGCCCCATGCCGAGTTCTTCCAGATAGATGTAAATCAGGTCTTTATTTTCCAGACGATTCCAGTTTTGTACACTCGAATACAACCACGAACCATCTACCAGTTTCACCGGAGCCACTTTGGCTAAAAACTCAAAGGCATGGGCCACAGTGGGAAAATATTCCCGTCCTTGCTGCTGTTTGCGCCGTTCTAGATATGACTGGAAAAGCGCACAAGTTTGATGGTGCTGTTCCAGAAAATGCTGTTCTACATAAGCTGGCTGATCCAGCCATTTCATTCCCACCACATCAACTTGCTGGATTAAATCGCTTAAATAGTGCTCCGCCTGTTCGGTCTTGACCGCCGTTGAAATCTGTTGATCCTGAAAGAAGTTGACCCAATCTTTAAAATTTTTAAATTGATGGTTATGGTTTTTAATAGATGATTCAGACGAACTTGACTTTGTACTGACGAACATAATCTGATCCTTGCAGATATAGTATGCTTTCTACCTTAACGGCATGCTGATATGCTCGGTGTTGATTTTTTGTTCATATTTATAGTGTGATTGCTGTAAATGAAAATGAATCGATAACGAGATGAAGATAAATGTAAAAGAATGAAATTTTTGAATGAATTGTTTATCAAAAAAGAAAATTGCGATCCCATGAAATTGATCAAAAGATAAAAAAATAGAATTGAATGTGTAGGTAATAAAAAAGCCCAAGTCATCATGCTTGGGCTTTTTTGTGAGATCTTTCTTTTAAAAAAAAGTGTTCTCGAATATGGCGTCCCTACGGGGATTCGAACCCCGGTTACCGCCGTGAAAGGGCGATGTCCTAGGCCTCTAGACGATAGGGACAAATGAGAAGTAATATTTTAATCCATACCTTTTGATTTAAAGTATGGCGTCCCTACGGGGATTCGAACCCCGGTTGCCGCCGTGAAAGGGCGATGTCCTAGGCCTCTAGACGATAGGGACTTAATAAAATAATACTTCTGAAAATTGGCGTCCCTACGGGGATTCGAACCCCGGTTACCGCCGTGAAAGGGCGATGTCCTAGGCCTCTAGACGATAGGGACGTTTCAGAGGTGGGCGTATAGTAGGGTGAAAATTAGGAGGTGTCAAACGCTTTTCCAGAATTTTTCCTGTTTTTTCTGCTGAGCGCATAATTTTAAAACAATATGGAGAAAATGCTTGAAAAATACAGAATTTAAGATGATTTTTTAAGCATGTGCAGGATGGCTGCTACCACGTCTGGATGCTGGATATAACCATCAATATCATGCGGATGTTCGGGGGAGGTGCATATTTCATGATTGATAATGGCAGGTTTAAATAAAAAAGGGGCTTCTGTCAGGGGAAACGTTGTCAAAAAATCATCATGTGAATAAAAGTTGATCCAGTCACCACAAATGGCAGCGGGCCGGACCACGGGCTGAGGCAGATGAGTCTGTATTACCCTAAAAGCCAACGGCGATCCGAGCGTAATAAAGCGCTGGACATTCAGTTCTGGATGATGAACCAGATAATTATAGGCAATGACACTGCCCAGCGAATGGGCAATTACAATACAGGGCTGCTGACCATAAAGTTGCTGGGCAATACGCTGGTGAACTTGCTGCATAAAATCAGGATTGGCCAGATAAAGATAGATTTCAATCAGAAATTTCTTGATCAGAGTGCCATGTAAGCCGGGAAAATAATTTAGCAATACAACAAAATCACGTAAGGCTGTATTTTTACTTAAAGTAGTAATAAATTTTAATTTCTGGTTAAAACCCACAGCATCTTCTACATTTAACTCTGGAATTTCACAAGTCTCAACTTTATGCGGAGGGAGGGAGTGCTCTGGCGGAATGTTGATGGGATGATGAAACGGGAAGTGTGGCCAGTCCTGAGGCATAAGAGTGCTGGCATTGAGAACATTGTGCAGATGATGCTTTAACAGTAAGTCGCCATAAAAAGCGATGCGGATATGGCGTTTTAAATGAGAAAAGCAGGCCAGTTGATGGTTTTTCCGAAGACCTTTTTTAAAAATATGCAGCCAATGTTGACGTAATGAGGCAGACGTAAACTGCTGTTTGTTTATTCCATGAATATAAATAATTTTCATCGGTGCCTCATTCGGGTGGCTCCATATCTATTTACAGTATAGATAAAAAAAGAGCAGCGAAAGCTGCTCTTTTGTTGGCTTTAAGCCCTACACTTTTTTGTGATAGAAGGTATAGTAGCTGGCATAACACACTGCAATAAACAGCAGGCAGCCAAAGAAACTGATGCGCATGCTCGGATCAAAGACCATACTGATACAGGTGATCAGGCAGAACAGGAAGCCTAAAATCGGTACAGTCGGGAACAGGGGGGCTGCAAAGCCTAGTTCTTTGATACTATGACCATCCTTATACCATTGGCGGCGGAAGTTGAACTGGCTCAAGCAGATACTCATCCAGACCACGACCATGGTAAATGCTGCGATACCCAGCAAGTTGGTAAAAATAGTTTCTGGTGCAAACTGCTCTGACAATAGGCCCGGCATTGCGCCAATCATCGTCACAATGACTGCGATATAAGGAATTCCTTTGGCATTCACGCGTGAAAATACAGCGGGCAACTGTTTGCTATAGGACAGTGACCACATCATGCGCGAAGCGGCAAACAGGCCGGAGTTGGCTGCCGACAATAGGGCGGTGATAATAACAAAGCGAATAATATCTTCTGCATAGGGAATACCGATATGCTGGAATACGGTTACAAACGGACTGTTACTCACGCCTTCAACGGCCAGTCCTGCTTCCTGATGGGGCAGAAGTGAGGTCACCACCACAATCGTACCCACAAAGAAAATCAGCAGGCGGAAAATTGCGGTATTGATGGCTTTTGGCACGTTCTTGGCCGGGTCTTTGGTTTCACCTGCTGCGACACCAATCAGTTCGGTGCCCGAGAAAGCAAAGTTCACAATCAGCATGGTGGTGAAAATCGGGAACAGTCCCTCAGGGAACCAGCCTTGGGCGGTCAGGTTACTGAACAGCGGTGCTGTTTCTTGGCCTTGATAATCCAGAACCCCGAAAATGGCCAATAAACCGAGCAGGATAAAGGCAATGACGGTGACGACTTTTACCAGCGCCAGCCAGAATTCGGATTCGGCAAACCAGCGGGTCGAAATCATATTCAGCGTGAAGACCAGCGCGCCAAAGACCAGCGTCCACATCCACATGGAACTGTCCGGCAGCCATTCCTGCATCAGCAAGGCGGCGGCGGTAAATTCAGTTCCCAGGGTCACCGACCAGGTCAGCCAGTAGAGCCAGGTAATGGTATAGCCTGTTCCTGGTCCAATATAGCGTTTGGCATAGGCGCCAAAAGAACCCGATTCAGGCATATGAACTGCAAGCTCACCCAGACAGAGCATCACCATATAAGCGATGATTCCGCCGAGGAAATAAGCAAGAATGGCACCTATTGGCCCCGTTTGTGCAATGACTTCACCCGAACCTAAAAACAGGCCTGTTCCAATGGCGCCGCCAAGCGAAATCATGACCAGATGTCGAGTACTCATAGCGCGTTTTAAAGGCGCAGAATTGCCCTGATGCGTAGCATCATTCGGAGATGAATGCATAGGAGTCAAAAAAACCAGAGAAGTAAAGCGGGTTATTGTAGTGAAAAACTACAAATCTGCAATGTATTAATATGGATTGTGTCTAAGGCTTGATCAGATGTGATCAATAGATGGCGTCCCTACGGGGATTCGAACCCCGGTTACCGCCGTGAAAGGGCGATGTCCTAGGCCTCTAGACGATAGGGACGTTGCGAGGTGATGCGTATATTAAGGACTCAGCTTAAATTTGTCAAAAGGCTTTTTATGAAAACTTATTTAATAGTTTAAACATTAAGCAAAACAGAAGACGATTTTATTGGAATAGGAGAGTTCAGGTGATTTTTAACTCTAAATAGAGGGTCTGTTGATATTTCATAAATGGATTGCGTGGTCGCAAACATCAATGAGGGGTCAACAGGCCCTCGCATAAACCCAATAAAAATTGGGCTTATTGCAGCAATGCTAAGAATTTTTTAGTGTAGAACCTAAGATTTTGGATGATATAGCCAGTAATAGCTGGCATAGCAGGCAGCCATAAATAACAGACAGCCGATAAAGCCCGACAGCATTTCAGGATCTGCAGCCATACTCAGGCCGGTCGCAGTACAGGCAATAAAGCCGAGAATCGGTACCAGCGGGAACCACGGGGTACGGAATTTAAGCTCCGATACACTGCGGCCCTGTTTGAGCCACTGACGACGGAAATTAAACTGGCTCCAGCAGATACTCATCCATACAATTACCATGGTAAAGGCCGCTACACCGAGCAGGTTTTTAAAGATGACATCGGCTTCGAACTGTTCAGACAATAAGCCAGGTAAGCCGCCAATCATGGTCACCCAAACCGCAATATAAGGCACGCCGGATTTGCTGACCTTGGCAAATACCCGCGGCAGCTGATTTTGTGAAGACAGCGCCCACATCATGCGCGAAGCGGCATACAGGCCAGAGTTGGCTGTAGATAACAGTGCGGTAATGATCACAAAGCGGATAAAGTCCTCAGCATATGGAATCCCCATCTGGGTAAATACCGAGACGAAAGGACTGCTACTCAAGCCCCCATCTCCGCCCACCTGTAAACCAGCGTCAGTATAGGTCAGTAAAGAACTGATGACGATAATGGTGCCGACAAAGAAAATAATCAGGCGCCAGACCGCTGCATGAATGGCTTTTGGCACATTTTTCTCAGGATTTTCTGTTTCACCGGCGGCAATCCCGATCATTTCTGTGCCGTTAAAGGCGAAGTTCACGATGAGCAGGGTGGTAAACAGTGGAATCAAGCCATTGGGTAGCCAGCCATGTTCGGTCAGATTGCCGAAGAGGGGGGCAGATTCATAGCCTTGAAAAGGAATAAAACCAAAGATACAGCCAAAGCCCAGAATAATGAAGATCAGGACGGTGGCCACTTTCACCAGCGACAGCCAGAATTCAGACTCTGCAAAAGTACGGGTTGAGCTGAGGTTGGAGATCAGCACGCCAGCAGCAAAGATCAGTGTCCATAACCAGATAGACGTCTGAGGGAACCATTCCTGCATAAGAATGGCAGCAGCGGTAAATTCAGTCCCGAGAGTTGCAGACCAGCCGAGCCAGTACATCCAGGACACCATATAGCCTGTACCTGGACCAATATAATTTGTAGCAAAAGCACCGAATGAACCGGATACTGGCAAATGTACAGCCAGCTCACCCAGGCACAGCATCACCATATAAGCAATCAGGCCCCCGACAATATAAGCCAGCACTGCCCCTAAAGGACCTGCCTGAGAGATGACTTCACCTGAGCCCATGAACAGGCCGGTGCCAATGGCTCCCCCAAGGGAAAGCATAATCAGATGACGGGTGCCCATGGCACGTTTTAAAGAAGGGGTATGTCCCTCATCAACAGGGGACTGCTGTGAAGGAGGAGAAGCAGGTTGCATAAATGAATTGGGAAATGTACTTGAAAAAGACTATTCTAGTTTTAATTGAATGAAATTTCACATAAATTGGAATTTTTTATAAATTAATTGCTTTTATTTAAGAAATAGGTGAAAAGACCACTCATTTTAGTGGTCTGGAGTTGAGTAGCGCGGTTGTTCTGTCGGTTTAGCGGAAGAAGGAGCCGGCTCTGACTGGGTTGTTGCAGTATCATCACCGGAGACCATGTACAGGTACAAAGCCGAAGGAGCCAGAATCATCAGAACCAGTAAGATCTTTTTTAACATGACGACAATATAAAATAGGGAACTGGATGAATTATAGCTGAAGCAGACTCAAAAAGGCAGTTAAGCAGGTACGAGTACAGCTGGGCTTCTCAGATAAAGTGCAACCATGATTTTGAAAACAGAAGATGGCGTCCCTACGGGGATTCGAACCCCGGTTACCGCCGTGAAAGGGCGATGTCCTAGGCCTCTAGACGATAGGGACGTTTAGAAGATGGCGGTATCTTATTGATCCGCCACCCAAGTGTCAAGCAGGTGAGGTGCGAGTTTGTTTAAAATATAGCAAAACAGTTCAGCCGTCTTTTGCGTATCGTATAATGCAGAATGGGCTTCTTTGCCATCAAACTCAATTCCAGCCTGAATACAGGATTTTGCCAGTACGGTCTGACCGAACATCACCGCGCTTAAGGTCACAGTATCAAAGACAGAAAAACTGTGAAATGGGTTCTGGTTTTTGGTTCCGGTACGGGCAATCGCGGCCTGTACAAAGCCTAAGTCGAAATGCGCATTGTGTCCGACCAAAACTGCATGGGTGCAGTTTTGCTGACGACGTACCTCATTGACTGATTTGAAAATACGCTTTAAGGCAGTTTTTTCATCTTCAGCCATGGCGATCCGCATGGGATTGGAGGGATCAATTCCAATAAACTCTAGAGAGCGGCGATCTAGGTTGGCGCCCTCAAAAGGATTGATATGGGCATGAAAAGCTTCACCTGGCATAAACTCGCCATCTTCATTATATACAATCGGAATGGCTGCGATTTCTAACAGGGCATCAGTCTGTGCATTAAAACCTGCTGTTTCAACATCGACAACAACAGGTAAAAATCCACGGAAACGCTGACCAATGACTGGAAGAGTTTCAATTGTCACATTTTTCTCCATTGGATGGTCTTCCCGGCATAAAGCGGAATAATCTGTTCACCATCCAAGTAGTCTAGACTTTCAGGAATCACCTGGTCTTCTTTGACCAGTGTAATCGTATTGGTATTGCGTGGCAGACCATAGAAATCTGCTCCAAAGTGGCTGGCAAAGCCTTCCAGACGTTCAATCTTCCCGACCTGATCAAAGGCTTGGGCATACAGCTCGATTGCCGTCGGTGCGCTATAGCAACCCGCACAGCCACAAGCATTTTCTTTGGCATTCTTGGAATGTGGCGCGCTGTCCGTACCCAGGAAGAATTTAGGGTTACCACTAGTGGCCACTTCCAGCAGAGTCTGCTGATGCGTTTGACGTTTTAAAATTGGCAAACAGTAGAAGTGCGGTTTCACCCCCCCGACCAGCATATCATTGCGGTTAAACAACAGATGCTGTGGAGTAATGGTGGCCGCTACATTGCGATCCTGTTCCAGTACAAAGTTCGCCGCTTCACTGGTGGTGATATGCTCAAGGACCAGTTTCAGTTTCGGAAACTGTCTTAGCAAAGGTGCCAGAACCTCGTCCAGAAAACGTTTTTCACGGTCAAAAATATCCACATGATGCTGGGTGACTTCACCATGTAGAAGTAATGGCACCTGGTGCTCTTCCAGTTGTTCAATGACGGCATAGACTTTGCTGATGTCACTCACGCCGCTATCCGAGTTGGTGGTTGCACCAGCAGGGTAGAGCTTGATGGCATTGACATGGGCAGAGTTTTTAATCTTTTGGACTTCGCTTGGCAAAGTATTGTCAGTGAAATACAGCACCATACGGGGATCAAAATCACAGCCTTCCGGTACGTGCGCCATAATGCGCTCACGGTAGCTGAGGGCTTCTTCCACCGTTTTAACCGGTGGAACAAGATTCGGCATACAGATCGCACGGGAAAACTGTTTGGCCAAATCAGGAACGGTGCGTTGTAGTGCTAAACCATCACGCAGATGAGCATGCCAGTCGTCTGGCTGGAGAATCGTAATCGTATCCAAGGTGAATTCAATCGGAGAAATAAAACAAATGATAATCCATCTATAGCAAAAATGGTAACGAGAAAGGGATATAAAATAAATGAGCGCTATAAATTAATTTATAAAAGTATGTTATTTTGTAATTAATAAAAAAATTACATAAATACTTGGCAATGGACTACAAGTACAATCTTGCAAAATTGCAGAACGACAAAGAAAAAATAGAACAGCTTATTGCAAGCCAAAGTCAGCGTATCGGCTCAATATTTCCGAAAAGTCTGGAGCAGGAGTTTTGCAGCAAACATTTGGAACGTGCACGCAAGCATGTGGAAAAATACGTCTGGGGAGGCGTGTTGAGCTATTTCATTTTTTTGCTGATCATGATTCCCACCGATTACTGGATTGCTGATCCCCAGTATTTTTTGCATGATTTCATACTCTGCCTGTTAGGCTTGCTAAATGGTGCAATCTCTCTGGTACTCTTCTATCTGGCCGCGTCGCTCCCTAAACTGAAACGCTTTTTTTCGCAAGCCTCAATGATATTGGTGTTCTGGTTGCTGGTGTCTATTTCTTATATCAACATGTCTATGCAGGCCGAGAGCTTACAACATCAGTCAATGGCGATCATGACGATCATTTATATTCTGGGCTATATCCTGACCGGGATTAAACCTGTGCAGATGCTGATCACCGGCTTAATGGCAGCGCTCACTACGATCCTGCTGCTGCTCAGCATGGCGGTGGTGTTTAATCCGCTGGTATTTGGCCGGATTTTGGTGGGAAGTTGTTTGCTGGGTTATGTAATTAGTCATATGATTTTTGCACGCGAAAGAATGATCTTTTTATACAGTAGGCGTGCCAAAATCAGTGAAAAAATCCAGCGTATTCACACCACCGAGCTGTTGCATCTAAGTCAGCAGGACGAGCTGACTAAAATTTCTAATCGTCGGACTCTGGATGAAACCCTGGATGTCTTTTTCAGGCAGGCACAGTGTAATGAAAGTGCCTTAGCCATCCTGTTTATCGACGTGGATTTTTTTAAAAATTATAATGATTATTATGGACATCAAAAGGGTGATGATGTCATTTCCAGTATTGCCTTAACCATTAAAAATGCGATTCGGCATATGGACTTTGTCGCGCGTTATGGCGGTGAAGAGTTTGTGGTGCTGCTGCCGGAAACTGATGCACACGGGGCCTATGCAGTGGCTTCCAATATTTTTAAAGCGATTGATCGACTGCGAATTCCTCATGAAAAATCTCATATCTCTGATCAGATTACGATCAGCTTAGGCATCACGGTCTATCGTAGTGAAGAAAATCTTGATAAGGACAGTTTATTGCAGATTGCCGATCAGGCACTGTATCGGGCCAAGCAGTTGGGACGTAACCAGATTTATTATCAGTCGATTCGCTCAGTAAATGCAGGTATGGTGAATTCTTGAAATAAACGCTACTCAATCGTGTTTCTAAAGATAAGTCATTGTTTTAAGTTGAATATTTTTCGTAATGTATGAGGGTGAAAAGGGCAGATGTTTAAGCCAGCAATGCGAGAGACAAATGAAAAGCTTTTCTTGCTGACTGTATATATTTAATCCTCTCTGCGCTTTCAAAAGCAAAGAAGGCAAGCTTGCAGCAAAATATTAGAATTAAATTTGTCCAATAGCTGAGAGTTGCTTTAAAAAATCAGGAAACTGATCAGGGCCGATTTTAAATGCTGAGCTGCTTTAAAAATTATTTATTGTCTTTCTAGGCCGCTGATAAAGCATAAAAAATGCCAGTCAATGTTTAACTGACTGGCATTGCTCATTAAAAGCAGTTTTACAACTTAAAGGAGTTCATCCCAAGGACTTAGTTTTTGTCTTTAAGTTGAGGAACAGCAGAACCTGTACCGACAGATAACAAACCAGAATCTGTATAGATGCCTAATTTTGCACGAGTGTCAGTGATGTCCAGGTTACGCATGGTCAATTGACCGATACGATCCATAGGAGAGAACATTGAATCAGCTTTCTCCATGGTCAAACGCTCAGCTTCATAAGTCAGGTTTGGAGATTCAGTGTTCATAATGGTGTAGTCATTACCACGGCGTAGCTCAAGCGTTACAGTACCTGTGACTGCTTTTGCGACCCAACGCTGTGCAGTTTCACGCAGCATTAAGGCTTGAGAATCGAACCAGCGACCTTGGTAAAGTAGACGGCCTAAACGTAAACCGTTGATACGATATTGTTCAATCGTATCTTCGTTATGGATACCTGTTACCAGACGTTCATAAGCGATGTGAAGCAGCGCCATACCCGGAGCTTCGTAGATACCACGAGATTTCGCTTCGATGATACGGTTTTCGATCTGGTCTGACATACCTAGACCATGACGGCCACCGATACGGTTCGCTTCAAGAATGAACTCCACCGGATCTTCGATACGTTGACCGTTGATGGCAACCGGGAAGCCTTCTTCAAAAGTAATCGATACTTCTTCAGGCGTAACCTCAACATCTTCTTTCCAGAAAGCTACCCCCATGATTGGCTCAACGATTTTAATACCAGCATCCAGGTATTCAAGATCTTTGGCTTCGTGAGTTGCACCCAACATATTTGAGTCAGTTGAGTAAGCTTTTTCTTTTGACATTTTGTAGTCAAAGCCATTGTCGATCAGGAACTGTGACATTTCTGCACGGCCACCTAGTTCGTCAATAAACGTCTGGTCTAACCAAGGCTTGTAGATCTTGAGTGCCGGGTTGGTCAACAGACCATAGCGGTAGAAACGTTCGATGTCGTTTCCTTTATAGGTTGAACCATCACCCCAGATGTTGACATCATCTTCTTTCATAGCAGTTACAAGCATCGTACCTGTTACTGCACGGCCAAGTGGCGTGGTATTAAAATAAGGAACGCCACCTGTAGAAATATGGAATGCACCACATTGAATGGCTGCAATACCTTCTAATGCAAGTTGTAGACGGCAGTCGATCAAACGTGCTTTTACAGCGCCATAAGCTTCAGCTTTTTGGGGAATTGCATCGTAATCGTCTTCATCAGGCTGACCCAGGTTTGCTGTGTAAGCATAAGGCTCAGCGCCTTTTTGTTTCATCCACAAAAGAGCTGCAGAAGTATCTAGACCACCAGAAAAGGCAATACCAACTTTTTTACCTACTGGGACATTCTGCAAGATAGTTGCATTATCAGACATTGTTCATCCTAATGATATGAAATAGGCACGCCAGAAGTGGTGGCCTGAAAAAAACATATATTGTATCAATTGTATCATTATTTTATTTAGGTGTGCTTTAGAAAAGGAAAACTCGGTTTAAAATTTGAAATCAATAGTCTGAAATCACTTCAAATACGCTTGTTTTTTTGAAAATACTGCTGAATATCAGCAATATTCGTTATATTCATCATCAATAGATAAAAAGTGATTCGCTGAGGCACCCAAAATGACGACACGTATTCCCCCTTTACCCAACCTGAGTCCTAAACCCAAAAATGAAACCTTGGCCTTGATCCATGGTATTTATGCCGGTCTGCTGGTGTTTACTACGATTGTATTCGGCTATCTGGAATATCAGCAGTCGACAATTTCAGTTATGAGCTTAGGATTTATCCTGTTATTGCTGGCGTTGATGATTTACTTGAATATTCAGGCATCGCTTAAGGTCAAACAGGGCAATCGCGGTGGTCGGACACTGTCCAGAATCATGGCCATTCTGATGCTGCTCAGTTTTCCAGTCGGTACAGTTTTAGGCGTGATTGCCTTGTGGAAAGCAAGCGCACGGCAATGGCAACAGTAATTGAAAAAACCAGCTGCAGCATGACGACACAGATTGGGATTTATGCCTGAGAAAGCAGACCTGATAGTCATAAAAAGCCGTGTGAAATCAGTTAAAGTAAGAGGAATAGGCTTGGGCTAAATAAAAACAGGAAGATCTTATGACCAATACGCGTTATGCAAATATTTTAAAACCATTACATTTGGGGTTTACGACGATTAAAAATCGGGTAGTAATGGGTTCAATGCATACAGGGCTGGAAGACCGTTTTTATAATTATCCGAAACTGGCTGCCTATTTTGGTGAGCGCGCCAAAGGTGGCGTGGGGCTATTAATTACTGGCGGGATTTCACCTAACCGTCAGGGCTGGTTACTGCCTGCCGGCGGAACTATGAATACGCTGGGAGATATTGCTCCACACCGTCTGGTCACGCATGCTGTCCATAAACATGGCGCCAAAATTCTTTTACAGATTCTGCATGCGGGCCGTTATGGCTATCAGCCTTTTGTGGTTTCAGCCAGCCCGATCAAGTCACCGATTTCACCTTTTAAACCTCGCCAGATGTCTGAAAAACAGATTCTGGAAACTATTCAGGACTATGCCAAAACTGCCAGTCTGGCCAAAAAAGCAGGCTATGACGGGGTCGAAATTATGGGCTCTGAAGGCTATTTACTAAACCAGTTTCTTAGCCGGCATGTGAACCAGCGTACTGACCGCTGGGGCGGGTCAATTGAAAACCGGATGCGTTTTGCATTAGAAATTGTTAAAGCTATCCGTGCAGAAGTGGGTGAGAAATTTATTATCTGCTTCCGCTTGTCCTTGCTGGACCTGGTGCATGACGGTAACACCATGCAGGAGGTGATTACGGTGGCTCAGGCCCTGGAAAAAACCGGTATTACCTTGCTAAATACCGGGATTGGCTGGCATGAGGCACGTATTCCCACCATTGTAACTTCTGTGCCTCGTGCCGCTTTTATAGATTACACCGCAGAAGTTAAAAAGCATGTCACCGTCCCGGTAATTGCATCGAACCGGATTAACATGCCGGATACAGCAGAAGCGATTTTGGCCTCTGGTCAGGCTGATATGATTCAAATGGCACGACCATTATTGGCAGATGCTTTCTGGGTCAATAAAACGGCAACCAATCGGGTCGATGAAATCAACACGTGCATTGCCTGCAACCAGGCCTGTCTGGATCATACTTTTAAAAATAAACGGGCAACCTGTCTGGTCAATCCGCGCGCCGCCTACGAAACTGAACTGGTATATGTAAAAACCAAAAAGCCGAAAAGTATCGCCGTCGTTGGTGGAGGTGTGGCCGGCATGTCGGCAGCGAGCGTTGCTGCCAGTCGCGGCCATGAGGTGACTTTATTTGAAGCAAGTGATGAAGTGGGCGGGCAGTTTAACCTGGCCAAAGTCATACCGGGCAAAGAAGAGTTCCATGAAACGATTCGCTATTTCAAGGTGCAGCTGGAAAAAAATGGGGTGGATGTTCGTCTGAATACCCGGGTCAATCAAGAACAGCTGGAACGCGAAGGCTTTGATGAAGTCATTATTGCCACAGGGGTGATTCCGCGTGAGTTGAAAATTCCGGGTAGTGAGGCGCCACAAGTGCTGTCTTATGCAGAAGTTCTACGGGGTGCACCGGTAGGTGATCGGGTTGCAGTGATTGGGGCAGGTGGGATCGGCTTTGATGTTTCAGAATTTTTGTTAAAACCCCCGCATCAGCCTCAGCCACAACCGCTGGAAGACTGGAAGCGTGAATGGGGAGTTGATCCGAATCCAAACTATATCAGCGAAGGCGGAATGCAGCCTGCTAAAGTAGAACCGCCAGTCCGGGAAATTTATTTGCTACAACGTAAAACCACTGCTCTTGGCGCAGGTCTGGGGAAAACTTCCGGCTGGGTACACCGTGCACAATTAAAGAAACACGGTGTACGCATGCTGCGGGGAGTGCAGTATAAAGCAGTTACGGATGAAGGCTTATGGATTGAAGTTGATGGTCATGACCAGTTACTGCGTGTAGATAGTGTAGTGGTCTGTGCAGGTCAGGAATCGGTCAAAGCATTAATGCCAGCCGAAGGTCAACATACGCTGGCCAATTATCATATTATTGGTGGGGCCAAGCTTGCGGCTGAGCTGGATGCTAAGCGTGCAATCCGTGAGGGTGCTGAATTGGCAGCTAAATTGTAAGAGTTGATGAAACTATATGCAGTTGATTGCATTCATTGCACTTTTCACTTGTCAGCTGGCTGAAAGATTCGTATGATGGCGGCCATGGAAGCGTGGCAGAGCGGTTTAATGCACCGGTCTTGAAAACCGACGAGGGTGTGAGTCCTCCGTGAGTTCGAATCTCACCGCTTCCGCCAAACATCTAAAAAGACCCTTGATCATCAAGGGTCTTTTTTTGGGCGTGTTTTTAGTTGCATACTTTGTTGGATACATAAATGGAAGATTGGCGGCTGCTTATTTAGGTGAGCTTGAGGCAAACTGTGCCCAATGCATATATTCATTACGGTAATAATGAAGCTAATGACACGTATCAATGACAGCACCAATCTGTGATACTTGTGAAACTACATTTTGCAAGCTGAACACTTTGACTACTAGCCTGATAGGGATGAAAAAGCATCACGATAAAATATGATGATTTGTATTGCTCGTGTGAAAGCTAAAAAATGACTGTGGAACCTGGATATTTGAAGGCTGTCTTGGAGGTCTGAAATAAAGGTCATCATCTCAATCTCTTTATTTACCTGAATTGTGGAAAAGAAATGAGCCTGAAAAAGTGGCTGATACTTATTAAGAGCTTACCGGGTAGTTTATCCCTTCAGCCAGCTTGTTTGATTTCCTATGTTTTTTTGCATAATTGATGACTTTTAGAAATTCGAAGGCCTCTATAAGTATGGGGAATTTTTAAAACACCGCAATTTGCATTTGAGAATACGACCTGCTCAATAGCAATTTTAATAAGTATAACCATCTATATAAAAGAGAATTTTCTATTCAGAAGCCTGTTTTTTTATGCATGCTAAATCAAAGTCAACTCTTTAATTAATGGAATGAGTGGCCTAAGCAGAATACGAGTTATTATTGATTTTCATCACTTTGAAATTAAAAATTTAGTATAGTAGTTTAAGTTTTTTTAAAATTTACCTTTATGTCTGATTTGGCTACAACTTCCCAGCGTATTCCTAAATATATAGCGATAAGAGATGCAATTGCCCATGAAATTGAGTCGGGCCAATTAAGCAGTAATACAAAATTAGCCTCTGAGCGCTTATTATCGGAGCAGTTTTCAACAACACGTGTTGCGGTCAGAGAAGCACTTTTAGCGCTTGAAATGGATGGTTTAATTTATCGTTTAGACCGTCGCGGCTGGTTTGTGCGTGCCCCCCGCATTGCCTATCGGCCGCAATCTATCAAAAGTTTTAATCAATATGTACAAGAGCAAGGAAGTATTCCCGCCACAGAGCTTATTTCAGCAGAGCTGGTATCGGCAACTCAATGGGATGCAAAACATTTAAATCTGAATGTTGGAGATCAAATCTATTCAATTTGGCGTCGACGCACAATTAATGGCCGTCCTGCTGTGGTTGAACATATCCGAGTAAACGCAACACTCTTTCCAGAGTTTTTAGCACAGAACTTGGAAAATTCAATCACTGTGCTAATGGCTGAAAAATATCAGCGACAGCTTACGCGAGCACATATCCATCTTTATCCAACTGCTTTTGCTGAACAACAGGCTAAGGCCCTACATGTCAATGTAGGAAGCATGGGATTATATATTTGTCGAACCAATCGTGATCAAAACGGCATCATTACTGATGTCGATCAGGAATATTGGCTCCATGATGTACTGGATTTACATTTTGAAGCTTCAACTTAGAGCGGGTTGAAAAGCGAACTTATTTCAACAATGATCTAGCTTCATTGATAACCTGGCCTTAATTAAAACAAAAAACCAATCTGGTTTAAACCAGATTAATTAAACTGTCATAAATATTTGCTGAAATACTGATTATCAAGAAGCCGCATTCACTAGGAATGGCAGATGAGTCAGTATTTAAAACAGTGTAAAAAAAAGATTGGTTTATGTGTCCTGAGCCTTGGTACGGCTTATTTGATATCAGGATGTACCACCAGTTCAGTTTCACCAGATGCTGAACAAATTACGGTTTATACCGCCGTAGAAGCCGATCAGCTCAAACGTTATCAATGGGAACTACGCAAAGCGCATCCTGAATTAAAAGTAAAATGGGTCCGTGATTCTACCGGTGTCATTACTGCAAAACTGCTGGCAGAACAAAAAAATCCGCAAGCAGATGTAGTGATGGGCCTGGCCTTGACCAGTTTATTGGTGATGGAAAAACAGCAGATGCTACAGCCTTATCGGCCGCAAAATGTTGAACAGTTAAAGCCTGAGTTTTATAGTCAAAAAGAAATTCCGACCTGGACAGGCATGACGGCCTGGGAATCGGCGGTATGTGTTAATCGAGTCGAGTTAAAGAAGAAAAATCTCCCGATGCCGCAAACCTGGCAAGATCTCAGTAAACCGATTTATAAGAATATGATCGTGATGCCAAACCCGGCTTCGAGTGGTACAGGTTATTTGGATGTCACGGCATGGATGCAGATTTTTGGTGAAAAGCAAGCCTGGTCTTATATGCAGGCATTGGACAAAAATATTTCTCAATATGTTCACTCTGGTTCCAAGCCTTGCAAAATGGCGGCACAAGGTGAAACCGTAATTGGCATTTCATTTGGTTATCCGGGCTTTAAACTCAAATCCCGTGGTGCGCCGTTAGAGGTGATTTATCCCAAAGAAGGTTTGGGTTGGGACATGGAAGCCTCTGCAATTGTAAAAGGCACCAAGAAATTGAGCAGCGCACAGAAATTTATTGATTGGACTGTCAGTCAGGCCGCGAATCAGGCGTATGCGCAAAATTTTTCCATGGTTGCCCATCAACATGTCCAAAGTAGCAATACCGATTTCCCCAAAGATCTGCCAGAAAAACTGGTGAAAAATGACTTTTACTGGGCGGCAGCGCAGCGCGACACAATTTTAAAAAAATGGTCAGCACAGTTCGAGAAGTAAATTAGAAATTAGATGAATTATCCATTTCTCCGGTAGCGATTCTTCCCGGCAATTCCTGCATCAGGATTCCGGGTGAGATAGGAAAAAGACAATAGTGCTTCTACTGAAATTGAAGAAATGTCATTTAAATAAATGAAATTAGAATTAGGTACAGTATGCAAATTCCAACTTATTTACAAAACTCTCTGCCTCCAACAGGGGAAAAGTTGTCAGCGGGACATTTACTGTCAACTTTAAAAAACTATCCAACTGCCAATGCGAAAGTGGTACTCGAAGCTGTAGATATTCAAAAATCTTTTGCCCACACAAAAGTATTGGAACATATCAATTTAGATTTAAAAGCGGGGGAGTTTGTCAGCTTTTTAGGCCCCTCAGGCTGCGGAAAAACCACATTGCTGCGTATTATTGCAGGTCTGGAACAGCCCGATTATGGCCGGATTACTAAACAGCATGTTGATATTACTCACCTGAATACCGCCAGACGCAAATGCGGGATTGTGTTTCAAAACTATGCTTTGTTTCCAAACTTGACTGTTGCAGAAAACATTGCTTTTGGCCTGCATAAAAAACAATGGACAGCGGCACAAATCCAAACACGCATTACTGAGTTATTACAGCTGATTGAACTGCCGGAGATTACTGATAAATATCCAAACCAATTGTCGGGTGGGCAGCAGCAGCGTGTTGCACTAGCACGGGCCATTGCCCCGAAACCCGATATTTTGTTGCTGGATGAACCGTTGTCTGCCTTGGATGCCTTGGTGCGTTTAAATCTGCGCCAGAAAATCCGTGCCATTCAACAGCAACTGAATTTACCTGCAATTATGGTCACTCATGATCAGGAAGAAGCTTTAAGTATTTCCGATCGTGTTGCGGTGATGAATAAAGGCCTGATTGAACAGCTGGATACTCCGCACAATATTTACTATAAGCCACAAACCCGTTTTGTCGCGCAATTTATCGGCACCATGAACTTTATTCAGGCCACAGCAATTTCAACCCATAGTTTAAAGATTGCCGGGCAATATGAGTTGGATCATCCAAGCATCAATTTTAGGGCAGGCGAGCAACTCGAGATTGCATTTAGACCAGAAAATATTGAATTGGCTTTAAAACCAGAAGAGCGTAAAGGACAATTTAGTTTAGCTGTCCGTATTTTAAATATGGAGTTTCTTGGCGCGAAGCGTCGCCTGTTTTGTGAATTGAAACAAAATGACCCACAGGCTGCGCCAGTCCAATTGCAAATTGATATTGAAAATCAGCAACTCATGAACTTAGCAGATGACATGTGGCTACAAATCCCGACTCAGGCTTTACATGTGTTTGACTTGCAAGGAATAGCCAGATGTTAAATCAGTCGACCGCAGAAGCCATTTTAAACAGTAAAAAATCCAAACCTTCATTGTATTCATTACGTTCTAGTGCAGTGCTGTTCGTTGCTGCAATAGTACTGACCCTAAGCCTCATTGTACCGCTGTTATTATTATTGCAAAGCGCATTTTTGGATGAAAATCAGAAGTTTGTCGGCCTGCAAAATTTTATAGCCTATTTTTCCAATCCAGCTCTGTTGTCCTCTATCTTCAACTCCGTCTGGATTGCCTGTACCGCGATGCTGGTGACCGTGAGTTTGGCCAGTATTTATGCATTTGCCTTGACCAACACACATATGCGAGGCAAGGCATTTTTTAAAACCGTGGCATTTTTGCCGATTTTAGCTCCCTCGCTCTTACCTTCATTGGCTCTGGTCTATCTGTTCGGACAGCAGGGGGTGTTCAAAGGTCTGCTGGGAGATATGCAAATTTATGGGCCTTTGGGTATTCTTATCAGTTACTGTTTCTGGCTGTTTCCTGCCATGGTTATGCTGATGATGGCCTCCTTTCGCAATATTGACCAGCGTTTAATTGAAGCTTCTCACGTTTTAGGTAAAAACAGTTGGCAGACGCATTGGGCGGTCACTTTACCTGCCATCCGTTACGGACTGGTCAGTGCCTGTCTGGTGGCATTTACTTATGTGATTACCGATTTTGGTATTCCCAAGGTAATTGGTGGCTCGTTCAATATGATGGCTTTGGATGTTTATAAGCAAATTATTGGCCAGCAAAATATGAATATGGGGGCAGTAATTTCTATTCTGCTGCTTTGTCCTGCTGTGATGGCCTTTATTTTTGACCGCTATCAAAGCCGTCGTCAGGCCCGCTTTCAGAGCTTCCAGATCCAGCCTTATCGTATCAAGAACAATCCACGTCTGGAAAAGCTGCTGATCATATTTTGCAGCGTGATTGCAGGCAGTATTTTATTAATTGTGATCACTGCAATCTTGGCTTCTTTTATCCGCTATTGGCCCTACGATCTTTCGCTGACGCTGAACCATTACCGCTTCGACTACGTGGATGGCGGTGGCTGGTCCAGTTATTTCAACTCTATTCAGCTGGCACTTTGGAGCACGCTGGCCGGTACGGTACTGATTTTCATCATTGCTTTATTTACCGAGCGTTTTAAAGCCCATCCTGTGATTAAAAATTATGTGCAGATGCTGGTTTTATTACCATTGGCCGTACCCGGGCTGGTACTCGGAATAGCCTATATCCTGTTTTTTAATCAGCCTGAAAATCCCATGTCGGTGCTATATGGTTCATTAACCTTATTAGTGATTTCGACCATTATCCATTACTACACCGTGCCGCATTTAACCTTGAGCAATGCTATTAAACAGATTCCGACCCAACTGGATCATGCTGCGCAAAGTCTGGGAGCCTCAAATTGGAAAATGTTTTACAAAGTCTATTTGCCTTTAACCTTTCCTGCGTTGTGTGATGTGTCGGTCTATATCTTTGTCAATGCCATGACGACGGTTTCAGCGGCCATTTTCCTTTACTCACCGGATACCAATTTGGCTTCGGTGGCCGTGCTGAATATGGATGATGCCGGGGATACCGTGGCAGCGGTTGCCATGAGCATTTTGATTTTAGTGACGTCCTGTGTAGTCAAGCTGTTGCACTGGCTGTTGACCCGGAAAATGATGAAGTCGAGTCAGCGCTGGCGCGAGCATCAGCATTAGGTGAGAAAAGAGTTCTATTTTTTATCCTTTTAATTTGTTTTAAACCTTAATGAATACTCATTTTTTGAACGCTTTTTAACAAGGCTTAGGATTTTGCATCCTGAAAAACTTGAAAAGGCATGGAAACCTTCGATGAACACAGCAAAAACAGATTTAATTATTGTCGGCGCCGGTATTTTAGGACTGTCAGCGGCCATTCAGGCGGCTGAACAGGGGCTGAAAGTCCAGCTTTTTGAAAAAGATGCCCAACCCGTGGGCGCAACCCGGCGGAACTTTGGCATGGTCGGCACGTCAACCTTAAGCCGTCCAGATGCAAAATGGCGCCAATACGCGCTCGAAACCCGCAAGTTTTATCAGCGCATTCAAGCGCAGCATGATATTTCATTTCAGCAGCGCGATGGTTTATATCTGGCCAATACCGCTTTGGAATGGCAAGTGCTGAATGAGTTTGCTCAAGCTGCACCGGATTACCAGATTCCGGTCGAACTATTGAGCCGCACACAAGTGTTTGAACGTTATGGTTACCTGGACCACAGCGCCAACATCAGCGGTGCCTTAATATTTCAGGAAGATTATTCGGTCGAACCACATCTGGCAGGACATCGTTTATTGCAATATGCCAAGCAACTGGGTATTGAAATCTATTGTAATGCCTGTGTAGTACGCACCCGTTATCACCGTGGATATGCTGAAATCCAGCTGGCTTCAGGACAGCATTATCGCGCAGAAAAAGTCTTGATCTGTCATGGTGAAACGACACAAATTCTATATCCAGAACTCTTGCAGCACTTGGGTCTGCAGCGCTGTGCTTTACAAATGGCCCTGACTCAGCCTTTGGCGCATGATCTGAAAGCATCGATTTATTCGGGCTTATCTATCTCCCGTTATCCTGCTTTTGAAATTTGCCCCAGTCATCAAGCATTAAAAGAAGAATCACAGCAAGGTCTGGTCAAAGACTACGGAATTCATATTTTGATCAAACAAAATGAATTTGGACAGATTATTTTAGGCGACAGTCATGAATATCATGCCATTCAAGATACACCTCAATTTAATCAACGTGAAGAAATCAATCAATTTATTCTTAAATATTGTAAAGAAAAAATAGGTTTGAAACTTCCAGCCATTGAGTCTCGCTGGAATGGTTATTACCTCACACATCCTCAAGAGCTGGCCTGTGTAACCGAAGCGGAACCGAATATTTACTTGATAAGTGCTATTGCAGGCAAGGGGATGACTACAGGTGCAGGTTTTATGCAAGAAGTATTAAAAAACCATATTCTGTAATCTGGTTTAAACCAGATTGCGCTATATTGATTGTAATTAAAGTGAAAGTCTCAGTAAGGAATTGATGAATGAACGCGCATGTTGAACTAGAAAACAAATATTTACTGCTTACCCCTGGACCATTGTCGACTTCTCCAGCCGTGCGCCGGGTAATGCAGCGTGACTGGTGTACCTGGGACAAAGAATATAATGGTCTGGTGCAAGATATTCGCCAGCGTTTAGTGGCTTTGGCGACCTCAGAAACAGAACTTTACAGCGCCGTGCTGATGCAGGGAAGTGGCAGTTTTTCTGTAGAAACTGTATTAGGTTCAGCCCTGCCTAAAAATGGCAAAATTTTAATTATTAATAATGGGGCCTATGGTGCCCGCATGGTGCAGATGGCACGTTGCTTAAATATCGAAGTGGTTGAGCTGGCTTATCCGGAGACTCAAATTCCCGATTTAAGTGATATTGAAAAGGCATTAAGCGATTCAAGTATTACTCATGTGTCTTGTGTGCATTGTGAGACTACGACGGGCTTGCTCAATCCTATTGAAGAGATTGGCCGTCTTGTGAAAGCTGCCGGCAAAGTCTGGATCGTGGATGCGATGAGTTCATTTGGAGGGGTGCCGATGGACATTGCAAAGCTTGAAATCGACTTTTTAATTTCAAGTGCCAATAAATGTATTCAGGGGGTGCCCGGTTTTGGTTTTATTCTGGCAAAACGTGAACAATTACAAGCCTGCAAAGGTCAGGCGCGTTCAGTAAGTCTGGATCTTTACGATCAATGGAACACCATGGAACAGCATGATGGTAAATGGCGTTTTACTTCACCTACACATGTGGTACGTGCATTTTATCAGGCTTTGCTGGAACTGGAGCAGGAAGGCGGGGTTGAAGCCCGTTATCAGCGTTATGTGAATAATCAAAAATGTCTTGCGGATGGCATGCAAAAACTTGGTTTTAAACTGGTACTTGATACTGATATTCCACAATCGCCGATCATTACTACATTTATGTATCCAAATACGGCCGACTTTAGCTTTCAGGAGCTCTATGAGAATTTAAAACAGGCAGGTTTTGTCATCTATCCCGGCAAAGTCACCGATTTGAACTGTTTCCGGATTGGCAATATTGGCGAAGTTTATCTGGAAGACATTCAACGTTTACTGGCTGCAATTTCAGTCTACTGCCAGAAATAATTTAGCTTATTTTTATTGATTTATATTTAATTTTTTAAGGAAAGACTCATGACAATTTCATCTAATACCTTGCAAGCGGTTATTTTCGACTGGGCTGGAACCACAGTCGATTTTGGTTCACGTGCCCCAATTTTAGCTTTCATGGCATTGTTTGCAGATAATCAGGTTGCAATCACCATTGAAGAAGCACGTGCGCCGATGGGTTTGGAGAAACGCGATCATATTGCAGCTGTGTTAGCCATGCCGCGTGTGGCAGCTGCATGGAAGCAGGCACATGGGGCAGAAGTAACCATTGCCGATATTGACCGTTTATATCAGGACTTTATTCCTTATCAGTTAAAAGCCATTCCGCAATGTTCACAGCTGATTCCGGGCGCACTGGAAACATTTGCAGATATTCGCGCACGTGGGGCAAAAATCGGCAGCAATACCGGTTATGCCAGTATGATGATTGCTGAGTTGGTAAAAGATGCAGCGCAACAAGGTTATGTGCCTGATTGCATTATTACTGCGAGTGACGTGAAACATGGTCGTCCGTATCCAGAAATGTTATGGAAAAACTTGATTGAACTGGATGTTCTGGATATTAAAACAGTGGTGAAAGTGGATGATACCGTAGTGGGTATTCATGAGGGCTTAAATGGAGGGTGCTGGACAGTAGGCTTGGCCGTGAGTGGCAATGAGGTTGGTCTGAGCTATGAAGAATGGAAGGCACTGCCTGAGTCTGAACAGGTCAGTCTAAAAGAAAAAGCTTATGCAAAAATGCATGCTTCAGGAGCGCATTATGTCATTGACAGTATTGCAGACTTGCCTGCTGTGCTAAATGAGATTGAGCAACGATTGGCTCAAGGTGAAAAGCCTTGATCAGTTAAGTCAGGCATTAAAAAAATGGATATTGTTTTAATATCCATTTTTTGTTTTAGGCGAAGATCAAGGTGAATTTATATTTTACCATCTAAATTTTTGTTAAGGTTTCGACTTGAGCTAACCGTCTTTCAGAATCCTTTAATCTCCGAGCTAATATTTTGTAGCACCATTCTTAGGTATGCTGAGGTATTGACCCCATCGTTTTAACTGTCACTGGTACATCAGGGCAGAGCTATTTATTTTTTAATATTTTCAATCAAGGATTTGTTTGAAAATAACTTTTTAATTTTATTCCTGGAAGTAAGTAAATCCATCCTCTGAATTAGAGTCTGCATTGCCATCCAATATGCACTTGCTGTGCCATGGAAAATAAATCCAGAGGCTGGTTTCTAAGCCACATCTGTAAGGCAGATGTTAATCCACAGAATTGGCAAAAAAGTTCATAGTGATATGGGCAGTTTGGTTCTGGTCATATTTTATCAGTGCACTATGCTGTTAGGAATTCAGGCACCCCTTTAAACTTTTTCAGGAAGGATGCGGCACGATCTGGCTTGAGGTTTGAAGGATGGTATTCAGTAAAATTGCAGAAACAACCTTATAAACAATTTTACGCTTCAACTCAGGTGCTGGTTTTGGATTTTTTTATTCTCTCTATAGGGATTAAACTATGGTCACTCAAATTATTAGAAACGTTTTTACAGAAAAATTAAGTACGAAATATCAGGGAATTGTTCAAAATATTGTCGATAAATCCCCCATTCCGATTCGTCACTTTGATTTTAAATTTAACCCGGCAGAGCTAGATAAGCGGTTTTTCCTCAATAAAGAATTAGCCTCTTCTTATTTTCATGCCTTGTCAATTTTTTTGACTTTTGGTGAAGATGTGGTGATTGCAACTGCACGTCATCATCGGGATTTTATTGATGATCCGGTGTTGAAACAGAGGCTCACCTCCCTGATTGGACAAGAGGCCATTCATTCCAAAATTCATAATCAGTTTAATGATGAAGTTTTAAAAGAAAATGGCTATCCTGTCGAGTTGCTGCGCTCTATCGCTGCAAAAGTGTTTGATTATGGCATTTACAAACTGCCCCATTCTTTACAGCTTTCCTTAATGGCCGGCATTGAACATTATACGGCGGTTCTAGCCGAGTTTATGATGCAGCACGAGGCATATCTGCTGGGTTCACAAGATGAAAGACAGCGTGCCATGTGGATGTGGCATATGCTGGAAGAATCCGAACATAAAGATATTGCTTATGATGTGTTTCTGGAATTATCAGGTAATTACTGGCTACGAATTACCGGTTTTTTACTGGCAAGCTTAACCATTCTGGGCGGGGTGTCGCTTGGCGGTTATCTCATGCCATTTGTGCGTAAACCCAGCAATTTGATAAATCTGCGTTATATGAAAGATGTGCTAGAAAGCACAGCCTTGTTATTTGGCAGTGAGCGTGGCGTGTTTGGTAGCAGCTTTGTGCATATTCTGGAATATCTGCGTCCGAGCTTTCATCCCAATGACCATGATACGACAGCCTATCTGGCCTATTACAAAGAGCGATTATTGCATCCTGAAACCGGATTGTTGACACCTTATTTTTTGAAAGAATTTGTACCGCCTGTACCTGCAGCTTCTGCCTAAGCTAATTCTGCTCAAGACTATATTTGCTGGATAATAAAAATGAAATTATTTAGAAAAAAAACCAAGCCCAGCCAGAATGCCTTTGCTGTGGTGACAGGTGCTGGAAGCGGAATTGGCCGTAATTTCGCCCTTGAGCTGGCCAAACGGGGCGGTAGGGTGGTGTGTGCTGATATTAATCTGGAGGCTGCTGAAGAAACTGTTGCGCTGATTACAGCCTCGGGTGCCCAAGCGTTTGCCGTGAAATGTGATGTGGGTAATGCCAGACAAGTCGAGCAGCTGGCGCATCAGGCCGAGCAATTAATGCAGCACCCCACCACCTTGCTGATTAATAATGCAGGGGTCGGCTTGGGTGGCAAGTTTGATGAAGTGACGCTGGACGACTGGAAATGGGTCACTGATGTAAATTTGTGGGGCGTGGTGCATGGTTGTCATTATTTTGTGCCCAAGTTTAAAAAGTTAGGACATGGGGCCATTATTAATGTCGCTTCAGCGGCCTCCTATACCGCTGCTCCGGAGATGACCGCCTATAACGTCACTAAAGCCGGTGTACGAGCTTTATCGGAAACACTGGCTGCCGAGCTGAGAAAGTTTAATATCCAAGTCAATGTCGTCTGTCCGACGCTGGTGCCGACCAATATTATTAAAAATGGCAAGCTCCCGCATAAAGGAATTATGGATTATGCCCTGACTAATCTGGCATTGACCACTAGCAATAAAGTCGCGGAACTGACTTTGGATCGTCTGGATCAAGGCCAGCTTTATACTATTCCTCAGCTTGATGCCAAATTATTCTGGTTGATGAAACGGATAGCTCCAAATTTATATGCGAAATTTTTGGGTAATTTGTACCGGTTAATAAAGTGAAATATAAAAATCTCCAGCCTTTTTCGTAGGAGACAGGAAATACCTTCCGCGATCTGGGCTATGAGGCGGAATAAGAAATCTCTTCACTTGAAAGTTAAAGCAATAAACATAGTAGCGTGTCTGACATATAAATAGTTCACGCCTAAAGTCAGTGCGGAGATCAGGATAAAAAGCTTGGCAAGACAGCCAAGTCAATATCAGAGTTAAGGGACATTTAAAATGACAGCTCAAGCAGAAAAATTAGACACCGCTAAAAGAAAAGCATTAACCCCACACATTTACGATACATTTATTGTGGGTGCAGGTATTTCAGGCATTGCCACCGCCATTCGCCTTGATCAGGCGGGTTATCACAATTACAAGATGATTGAAAAGGCGACCCGGGTCGGTGGAACCTGGCGTGAAAACACTTATCCAGGTTGTGGCTGTGATGTGCCCTCGGCTTTATATTCTTATTCATTTTCGCCCAGTGCAAACTGGAGTCATCTGTTTGCACGTCAACCTGAAATCCTGAATTATCTGGAAGAGGTCAGTGAAAAGTTTAAGATCCGCGCCAAGATTGAATTTGGAACTGAACTGTTAAATGCGGCATGGGATAAACAGTGTCATCTGTGGGTGATCAAGACCAATAAAGGCCAATACCTGTCCAGAACCGTGGTTTTTGCCACAGGTCCTATTACCGAAGCTCAAACTCCACAGCTTGAAGGCCTTGACACTTTTCAAGGTGAGATGTTCCATTCAGCGCAATGGAATCATGAATATGATTTGACAGATAAGCGTATTGCAGTAATTGGCACGGGTGCATCGGCCATTCAGTTTGTGCCCCAGATTCAGCCCAAAGCCAAAGCACTGTATGTTTTCCAGCGCACAGCTCCGTGGGTGGTTCCAAAACCGGATATGGAGCTGGGTGACTTCAGCAAGGGAATGATTGCCAAATTTCCTTTCATTCAGACAGCGTGGCGGAAAACAGTGGCCCAGTCACTGAATGCAATTAATTTTGGACTACGTAACCCAGCGGTATTAAAACCGGTAGGTGAACTGGCCAAACTGATACTGCGTTTTCAGATTGAAGATGCCGAACTACGCAAAAATGTAACTCCAAACTTTACTATTGGCTGTAAACGTTTGTTATTTGCCAATAATTATTATCCAGCTTTACAGCAGGCAAATACCCGGTTGATTCCACATGGCTTGGTGAAAGTAGAAGGCAATCACGTGGTATCTGCAAATGGTGAACGCCATGAAGTTAATGTCATTATTTGGGGAACAGGTTTTGAGGTTTCTCATCCACCGATTGGTAAGCGGATTAGCAATGAGAAGGGTGAATGTTTGCATGATTTGTGGAAGCATAATTCACCAGAAGCTTATTTAGGCACCAGCATTGAAAATGTACCGAATGCTTTTTTGATCTTGGGGCCGAATGTATTGGTTTATGATTCATTTATTGGTTTGGCAGAAGCACAACTGGATTATATTGTGGATGGTCTGCTTAAAATTAGGCAACAGGGAATTAGTCAACTGAACATTAAGCCAGAGGTGATCAGAAAACATAATGAGCTGGTACAAAAACATTTAAAAACAACAGTTTTTAATGCAGGTGGTTGTAAGAGTTATTATCTGGACGCCAATGGGCGTAATTTTGCGGCTTGGCCATGGTCATTGAAAACATTGAAGCAGCGGTTAAAACATTTAGATTTAAATGATTATGAAGTGACATATCAAAAGGAAAAAGCCAGCTAATTTTAAAAACATTTATTCAAAGGTTGATGATATCTATCAAAAAAGGATCACTTTTTTAATGGTCATGATGGCAGAGTGAGGTGTTTTGAAGCACCAGTCTATATGAGGTGTTGGGGCATACTGAGGCGTTCTGATTCTATATAAATGTCTGATCAGTAGATCTCTTTCTTCAATCGAAAAATAATAATGCTAATTACATGTTTAAACAGAGATTAAAAGCTCCCTCTCTCTTTAGAATGAAGAGCATATTCCGCAAGAAGATGAGGGGGGGTTATAAGAGCCTCTCCCTGACCCATTCGTACAAGGAAAGGGAATTTCCTTTACGTTAATTAAAGAATGATTTGTGAAACAACTCTAATATAAAAATAAAGCAGAAGACCAATAACTTAATCAACAGAGTTCATCCAGCAGAGGATGGGGATAGAGCGATTCGCATGAAATTAAGCTCAATCTTTCTGAATAACACAGCTAGTCATTCCAAGAGACGGCCTAAAACTGTATTTCTATAGAGATGAATAAGAGACATAAAATGTCGCCTAACTTGAAATCAGGCTCGAATTTGTTGATAAATCTCATTATATTGATCTTAACTTGATACCAAGAATAATAGAAAATGCAACAACTTAATCCTTCAGATCTTAAAGCCATCTTGCATTCCAAACGCGCGAATGTGTACTACCTGGAGCATGCCCGGGTCATGCAAAAAGATGGTCGGGTCCTGTATTTGACAGAAGCCAAAAATGAAAACCAGTACTGGAATATTCCGATCGCCAATACTACGGTCATTATGCTGGGAACGGGAACATCAATTACCCAGGCCGCGATGCGTATGCTGGCCAGCGCAGGTGTTCTGGTTGGGTTTTGTGGCGGAGGCGGCACACCTTTATTTATGGGTTGTGAAATTGAATGGATGACACCGCAAAGTGAATATCGTCCCACGGAGTATATGCAAGGCTGGATGCAATTCTGGTTTGATGATGCAAAACGTTTAGAAGTTGCCAAGCAGTTTCAGCAGGCTCGAATTGAATTTATCAGAAAAGTTTGGGACAAAGACCGTGACTTAAAAGCCGAAGGTTTTTATCTGGATGATCTGGATATTCAGCAGGCACTGACAGGTTTTGAGAAGAAAATACCGCATTTAAATAAAGTCGGCGACCTCTTGTTAACCGAAGCGGCTATGACCAAGCAGCTTTATAAAATTGCGGCAACCCGCACAGGCTTAAAAGATTTTAGCCGCAATCCGGAACAGGGAGATTTAGCCAATGATTTTCTCAATCATGGCAACTATCTGGCCTATGGACTCGCAGCAACAACACTTTGGGTTTTAGGTATTCCGCATGGTTTTGCCGTAATGCATGGAAAAACCCGCCGTGGTGCTTTGGTGTTTGATGTGGCGGATTTGGTTAAGGATGCAGTCGTTCTGCCTTATGCCTTTATCTGTGCCAAAGAGAAGATGACTGAGCAAGAGTTTAGACAGCAGTTATTGCAGAAATTTACAGAGCATCGCTGCTTAGATTGGATGTTTGATCAGGTGAAGCAAAAAAGTCAATTTAATAGGAATTAAATTACTTTATTTCATAGGGTGTTTACTTTTATTTTTGATTGAATTATATTCAATTCTCCAATATCAATGGAGTGAATATGAAGAGGGAAAATATTTTGGGCTTTCTGATAGTTATTGTGATTTATAGTGGAGGACATACGTTTACACAAAATACAATATCTCTCAATATCTTAGCTATACAAGATATTAATACTGCTCATATAGCAGCTTAGAAACTATGTAATAACGTGTCTACTGCCATATAGGCAGCTTAAATAAAGTTCATATTGAATCATTCTAGGATGGTTCAATATACTCATAATTATAAGGGATTTTTATGATCGTCACTTTTATTAGTCAATGTGAAAAGAAAGCCATTCCACGTACACGCCGTGTATTGGACGCTTTTGCCGACCGAATTGGAGATAACACTTGGCAAACGGTCATTACAGAAGATGGTTTGATTGCGGTAAAAAAGTTGCTGCGTAAAACAGTAACCAAAAGCACTGCGGTGAGTTGTCATTGGATACGTGGGCGACGTAGAAGTGAGCTGTTGTGGATCGTAGGTAATCGGAATAAGTTTAATTCAGAGGGGATCGTCCCTGTGAATAGTACCAGAAAAAAATTAGATCAAAATAAATGGGAAAATGATTGGCACTATTTACCGTTGATCAAGGCATTGGTAGCAGTTTCTGCTTTATTGCATGACTGGGGTAAAGCAACCATTTTATTTCAACAAAAATTATTGAATAAAAATAACCGATTTAAAGGTGATCCGATTCGGCATGAATGGATTTCCTGTTTATTGCTGAATGCTTTGGTGCAATCGTCTGGAAATATTGAAACAGATGATGCGTGGTTAAATTTACTAATAGAACAAAACTGGGATGAAAATACTTTAAAGCAAACCATCAGTAAAAATCTTGACCAGACTAAGGCTTTGGATCAACTTCCTCCATTGGCGCAATTGCTTGCCTGGTTAATTGTTTCGCATCATCGTCTGCCTGATTTAAAAGAAGAAGAACGCCGTAAAGACTATGCAGGTGTAAATAAAGACACCTTATCGAGTTTATTGAAAAGCATTAAAGTTGATTGGGGTTATCAAAACAAGTTTGAAGAGCAGGAATATCAACAGCGTTTAAAACTGTGTTTTGAGTTTGAGCAGGGATTATTGACTAAGTCAGTCAAATGGACAAAAGCAATAAAAAAATGGTCAGCACGTTTACAGCAGCAATCTGAACATCTTCCGCAGATTTTTGCAGATGGCAGTTGGCGCGTTATTTTGCATCATGCTCGACTATGCCTCATGTTGGGGGATCACTATTATTCATCCTGCAAGGCTGATAAAGACTGGAAAACCGATTTAACTTTAATTGCCAATACTGACCCTAAAACCAAGCAAGCCAAACAATATTTAGATGAACATTTGGTTCACGTCAGTGATACAGCAATGCGTGTGGCGCAGTCTTTAAGCCGTTTGGCGGATGAGATGGAGCCTGCTTATGATATTCAAAAACTGAAAAAGAAAAGTCCAGAGGGATTTGAATGGCAAGATCAGGCTGTAAAGGGGATTCAAAATTTTATTCAAAAAAATGAAAAGGCTGCTGAACAAGGCTGGTTTATTGTCAATATGGCGAGTACAGGTAAAGGTAAAACCATTGCCAATGCAAAAATCATGCAGGCTTTGTCCAGAGATGCACAGTCATTACGTTATATTTTAGCCTTGGGGCTGAGAACTTTAACTTTGCAAACAGGTGATTCCTACCGAAATGATATTGGTTTAGGGAATGATGAGTTAGCGGTATTGATTGGCTCCAAAGCGGTACAAGAATTGCATCATAAAAATACTGCTCAACAGCAGAATAATGAAGTGGATATAGAGGAAATTGGTTCAGAATCCTTGGAAGAATTATTGGACAATGAATTAGATTATTCCGCTATGCCACAGGCTGACTTTATGGATGCTCTTTTTCCACAAAATCAGGCGGAACGTAATAAGGCATTTCTTTATAAACCTGTTTTGGCATGCACCATTGATCACATCATGTCTGCGACTGAAACCAAACGTGGTGGGAAATATATTTTACCAAGCCTAAGACTTTCATCCTCAGATTTAGTCATAGATGAAGTGGATGATTTTAATGGTCAAGACTTGATTGCTATTGCGCGCTTGGTGCATTTGGCAGGTATGCTTGGCAGAAAAGTGATGATTTCTTCTGCGACCATTCCACCAGCTTTGGCTGAAGGTTTCTTCAATGCTTATCAACAGGGTTGGACACTTTATACCGCATTTAAAAAATCCAAACATAATCATGTCATTTCGATGTGGGTAGATGAGTTTAAAACTCAGATTCAATCTATCGAAATAAAGGGGCAGACGGAAACTATTGCTGAGTATCAGCAAGCGCACAGTAAATTTGTCAAAATTAGAGCCGATGCATTGGCAAAACAAGTCATTAAACATAAGGCTTATATTATCGAATGTGCTGACTTAGTTGCAGAGAAACCAGTAGATCGTTTGGATGAAAGCTTACAAAATCAGTATTTTGAGCGGGTTAAGCAGCATGCAGAGCAGTTGCATCAGCAGCATCATAGTATTGATCAAAAAACGGGTAAAAAAGTTTCCTTTGGGGTGATTCGTGTTGCCAATATTCCACCCTGTGTGGCACTGACTCGTTATTTATTAAATGCAGAGTGGTCTGAAAGTATTTCACCAAGAGTGATGGCCTATCATAGTCGTCAAGTGTTGTTATTGCGTAGTGAGCAGGAGCATCATTTGGATGAGGTGTTAAAGCGTAAAGAGAAATCAGGTGAGCAACCCAAAGCATTTTCCAATGAAGTCATCCGAAAACATCTTGATAATACAAATGATGAGCATGTCCTTTTTATTTTAATTGCAACACCTGTAGAAGAGGTGGGACGTGACCATGATTTTGATTGGGCGATTGTAGAGCCATCATCTTATCGCTCAATTATTCAATTGGCAGGTCGTGTTTTAAGGCATCGTAAATGTACTCAAGATATTGAAAAACCAAACATCGCTTTGCTGCAATATAATTTAAGGGGTTTAAAAAATGCCAAAATTGCGTTTGAAAAACCCGGTTTTGAGGTTAATTCTGATAAGGGTAATTTCCGCTTAGAAACTAAAGATTTAAAACAACTACTTGATCCAAATATTTTTGACAACGGCATCAATGCAATTCCGAGAATTCAGGTTCCTTCACCTTTACAGCCGGCTTTGAAGCTTGCAGATTTAGAACATGCCGTCATGGCAGATGCACTGACTGCATATAGTAAAAAGGGTGCAAAGCCTTTGAATGCCTGGTTAACACAACATTGGTTTTTGACGGCTTTACCGCAGCGTTTTAATCCATTCAGACAAAGTTCTCCGAATATTCAATTATTTGCGACTTGGCAAAATGGCAAGCTTATATTTTGTGAAAAAGATGACTTTGGTGAATATATTGATCGCAGCGGATTTTATAACATTAACTTTATTGAGTTAAGTGCACCTGAAAAACAACGTCTTTGGTTAGACCGTCATTATTACGACATTCTACGTCGTTTGGCTCTTGATCATCTTTCAGAAAATGACGATATTGATACAAAGATAGAAGTATTATCAAAGCGTTATGGGGAAATTATGTTGCCTGAATATGATGAAAATAAAAACCTCATATATTCGGAACAGTTCGGTCTGGTTGTTTTGGATCAATAAAAGGGGATATAAAATGCGAGAGGGGGAAGTATGACGGCAAATATTGATGCCTTTTTAAATGAGCGCAAAGAGCTCTGGTTAAAAGACCGTGTAAAGAAAGCGGAGAATGAAGCAGTAATCGCTGAATTACAGCAACAGGCACATGATAAATTCAGTTTGCAGGAATGGTTGCCTGATGCTGCCAAACGAGTGGCGCAACTTTCTATGGTCAGCCATCCAAGTAAATTCAGCCATCCAAGTGCGAAGACTTCAAGTGTCATTGCTCAGGCGAAATACAAAGCAGATGGCTATTGGCGTAGCGGGAATGTGGATTACCCATTGGATGTATTCGGCAATGCTGCTGCAATGGATGTATTTAAATTCTTATCACTTGATTTAACTGAACAGCATACGGTTTTAGATGGTTTTGAGCAGAAAGATACGCAACTCAGGAAGAAGCTTGAACAAGCTTCTTTGGACTTCGAGACCTTACGACAAGCTTTTTTAGTCATTAAAAATGGTGATCATTCCAATAAAACCGACCATTTGATTAAGCAAGTTTATTTTCCAATAGAAGATGCCGACTATCATCTGCTATCAGTATTAACACCATCAGGTTTGATTACGAAACTGAAGCAAGCGATTGATGCAGCGCGCTTTTCTGATGCTACAAAAAATGCAAAAGAAAATAGGAAAAAGAATGAGCATGATGAACAAGGTTATGCCGATATTTATGAGCTTACGGTGACGGCATATGGTGGTACGCAACCGCAAAACGTGAGTGTATTAAATAGTCAAAATGCGGGAAGAGCTTATTTACTGCCAAGTTATCCGCCTATGTTGGAAAAAAGAACTGTGAGATTACCTAAAACTGATTTTTTTGCACAGTGCTTATATCGGAGAAATTTTCAGGAAGGCTTTATTCAATTGCATCAATTCATGCAGCTTGATTTGAATAATATCGATATTCGTACCGCAATTAGAAACATTATTCAGTACGCCATTGATCAAGTTCTTTTACAGGCATTCAAGATACGTGAATCTTATGATGCGGGCTGGTCAAATCAGGATTACTACACAAGCTTACCGAAATTACAGCGTATCTGGCTAGATAACATCTATGCAGAACAGCGTCAGGAAGAGGGTGAGTGGCGAAAAAAGGTAGGTGAAGAAATTGCGCGCTGGATTTTACGCAGTTATGAAAAAGTCATTAATGATGCCTATAAATTAGGTACAGGTGAGCTGGTAGAGGTAAAGCAACGTGTTGAAAAAGCATTAAATAAAGTGCAGGAGTTTTTCTAATGCGCCAATTTTTGTTGATTCCGCATCTTAAAATTCATAATGCCAATGCAATGAGTAGTCCTTATACCATCGGATTTCCTGCGATGACGGCATGGTTGGGAGCAGTTCATGCGCTTCAGCGTAAATTAAAAGTAAAAAATCATGATGTTGAGTTAACTAAACTCGCAATTACCTGTCATGAATTTAATTTACAAACTTATAAAGGGCATGGGGACTTTGTTCATTCGATTATTGGTACTGCAAATCCTTTAGATAAAGATGGTAGCCGTCCTGCATTTATTGAAGAAGCACGCTGTCATTTGGAAGTCTCTCTTTTGATTGAATGTGAAAATATTGATCCTGATGAAAAAGATGAGTTTTTGAATTTGGTCAATCAGCTTGTGATCAGTATGAAGTTTGCAAGTGGAGATGTTCTGGCTGTCAAAAAATGTGAAATTCTAAATTTTGATGATGAAGCTTCTATAGATAAAGAACTGCGTCTAATTCTGAATAAATTAATGCTTGGACATGTGCTGATTGAACGCCGTGATCTTGTCATTGAAAGCATGAATGAAGGGAAAGATGCCTTAGATGCAGTATTGGATTATCTAAAAGTGACCCATAGTTCAACTATCGATGATCATGACAAAGTGACTTGGACTTCAAAGCGAAAAGCACAGGGCTGGCTCGTACCCATTGCAGTCGGTTTTCAGGGTATTTCTGAATTGGGGCAAGCAAAAAATCAACGAGATGCCAATACACCACATCGTTTTGCTGAAAGTGTCATCACGCTTGGGGAATTTAAAATGCCTTACCGTATCGAAAGTATTGATCAACTATTATGGCAATATCATGTTGATCTTGAAAATAATTTATATCTTTGCCAAAACTTTACAACAAACTAACTGGGTATTAAAAAGGGGATCAAACTCATGGCTAAAAATGAAAAAGCAGTAGCGAGTGTACTGGCATTTGAAAAGAAACTTGTTCCATCTGATGGATATTTTTATGGAACAACTTGGGAAAATCGTACAGAACAAACAGCTTTAAAACTAATTGAAAAATCTGTACGCGGTACAATTTCAAATCGTTTAAAACCTGCAGTGGCAGGTGACCCAATGAAATTAAATGCAGAAGTTGAAAAAGCAAACTTACAAACCGTAGATGCATGTGCATTGGGTGAAAATCAGGATACGTTGAAAGTTGCTTTTACTTTGAAGGTTTTAGGTGGAATTGAAAATCCATCGGCATGTAATAACGAAACTTTTTTAAATTCTTATCAGACAGTTGCCAAAAACTATATTGAAAAATATGGCTTTACTGAACTTGCAAAGCGCTATGCTTTAAATATTGCCAATGCACGTTTTTTATGGCGTAACCGTGTTGGCGCTGAAAAAGTCGAAGTAGTGGTCCAGGTGAATAATCAGGATGCAATCACTTTTAATGCGCTTGAGTACTCATTGCATGATTTTGAACATGTCGATGCAAAAGTACAAGTACTTGCTGATCAAATTGCGCAAGCACTTAAAGGTGAATTGCCGTATTTATTAATCAAAATAGAAGCTTACGCTCTGGTTGGAAAAGCACAGGAGGTTTATCCAAGTGAAGAGCTAGTCTTGGATAAAGGGAAGGGTACAAAAAGTAAAATTCTTTACCATGTCAATGATGTTGCTGCCATGCATTCTCAAAAAGTCGGGAACGCTTTGCGAACCATTGATACTTGGTATCCTGACTTTGATGAGAAGAAAACTGCTATTGCAATTGAGCCTTATGGTGCAGTGACAAATTTAGGTAAAGCTTATCGTACTCCAAAAGATAAAAAAGATTTCTTCACGCTATTTGATAAATATGCGTTGGGTGAAACTTTGGAAAATACTGACCAAGAACACTATGTCATGGCAGTTTTAGTGCGTGGTGGTGTATTTGGGCAAAGTGGAAAGGATTGATCATGAAATATTTTCAGGAAATCACACTGATTGATCAGGCTGAGATTTCTCCTTATTTTATTTGGTCAAAGCTATTTACACAGCTGCATATTGCTCTGGCTGGAAATAAAAATATTGATAATAAGGTCAATATAGGAGTGGCTTTTCCAAAGTATGTTTTTGAAGAAAAGATTGGAAGTCAAAAAGCTAAAGCTCATTTAGGTGATAAATTACGTGTTTTTGCTCAATCAGAAGCTGATTTGGAAAGGTTAGATATAAAGAAATGGCTAGACCGTTTAACTGATTATTTGCATATTACTTCGATTCGCGAAGTACCTGAAACTAAAGTGAGGGGCTATGCAATATATAGTCGTAAACAGGTTAAAACCAATGCTGAACGCTTGGCACGTCATGAGGCAAATAAGGGACGTTATAGTTATGAAAATGCTTTAGCACATTATCAAAAATTTATCACAACTACGGATTTACCTTATATTCAAATGCTCAGCCTAAGCACTTCTAATGAACAGGATAAGAAGCGTTTTAAATTATTTATTGAAAAGCGACCTGCTGAAAAATCTGAAACTCAGGTTTTTAGTACTTATGGTTTAAGTTCGGTGTCATCTGTACCCGAATTTTAACCCAATATTTTTTCACTCTTTAACAGTTTAATAAAATCAATAAGTTATAGCGGTAGGTTGAAACTTGGGTCTTTTGTGGATTTAAAGGTTTAACTTACTGTTATAACTTTATTTTTTGCTGTAAAATTACTGTTCACTGCCATATAGGCAGCTTAGAAATTTATAAAGCTGAAACGATGTTGTCGTACCATGTTCACTGCCATATAGGCAGCTTAGAAAAGCCAGATGTTCAGTGGTACGGTTGAAGATGCTGTTCACTGCCATATAGGCAGCTTAGAAATGCACCGTTGTAATGGTATAGAGATCTGCCATCGTTCACTGCCATATAGGCAGCTTAGAAATATGCATTCTAGTGAACAAGGACGCAGGGAGTGTTCACTGCCATATAGGCAGCTTAGAAATTGTACACCAATGTTTAATAGATACTCTTTAGGTTCACTGCCATATAGGCAGCTTAGAAATTTCGCATCTTTGACCATTTGGGTCATCGAACGTTCACTGCCATATAGGCAGCTTAGAAATGTATGCTTCGCCATGTCAGCGATAATATTGTGTTCACTGCCATATAGGCAGCTTAGAAATGTCCCTCTAGGAAGAAGGCTTTCAATATCTCGTTCACTGCCATATAGGCAGCTTAGAAAAAAGCATTAAACTGGTTTTGATTTAGCGGCACGTTCACTGCCATATAGGCAGCTTAGAAATAAAATCTTGCTCATAGATAGCCCCTTTTAGAGTTCACTGCCATATAGGCAGCTTAGAAAAAATATTCCAAGCCACAGCCTTGTTGGCCCATGTTCACTGCCATATAGGCAGCTTAGAAACTGAACTTGTAGCTAAGTATGAAGAACAGCAAGTTCACTGCCATATAGGCAGCTTAGAAACGTAGGAGTAAATCTACCAACAGTAGAAGCTAGTTCACTGCCATATAGGCAGCTTAGAAAAACTTGTATCCATCTGAATAGGGATAGAATCAGTTCACTGCCATATAGGCAGCTTAGAAAATCGCAAGGATTCGCACGTTGGTATTTTTGTGGTTCACTGCCATATAGGCAGCTTAGAAAAACCACAGCGTCATAAGCCTTAGAGTATGCCGGTTCACTGCCATATAGGCAGCTTAGAAACATTGCAAAGATTGATTGCATTGAGCTATATCGTTCACTGCCATATAGGCAGCTTAGAAATCTCCGGCGCGGTGCGTTTAAGTTTTGACTAGGTTCACTGCCATATAGGCAGCTTAGAAAAAAAGCGATTGCAGGTATTCGCACTCTGGATGGTTCACTGCCATATAGGCAGCTTAGAAATTTGAAATCACACGCGGTAATGTCACATCGGAGTTCACTGCCATATAGGCAGCTTAGAAACTGCAAAGCTGCTGCCGCCGCGCCCACTGCTGGGTTCACTGCCATATAGGCAGCTTAGAAAACGCGCGAACGTGGCATATATCCTGTATCCTGGTTCACTGCCATATAGGCAGCTTAGAAAAAATGGAGAAATTCATGAGGATATTTTTAGCGGTTCACTGCCATATAGGCAGCTTAGAAATTTAAGTTCAAGATCCTTAAACCACTTAGGTTGTTCACTGCCATATAGGCAGCTTAGAAAAAGCGAAAAAAAGTGGACTTTGTATTCTATTGGTTCACTGCCATATAGGCAGCTTAGAAAAATATTATAGCCGCCAACTCTAACTCGATACGGTTCACTGCCATATAGGCAGCTTAGAAAAATATATTCGTTGTGAGCCTAGAGTTGTACACGTTCACTGCCATATAGGCAGCTTAGAAAAAACATCCCAGTCGAGCTGTGACAGTGATGGCGTTCACTGCCATATAGGCAGCTTAGAAATTAATCAGAAAATACAAAAAACAATCGTGTCGGTTCACTGCCATATAGGCAGCTTAGAAAGACGCATAGTCGGAGTTGCTTGCATACATTTCGTTCACTGCCATATAGGCAGCTTAGAAAACCAAAGTGGTTAATATCATTAATAATGGAACGTTCACTGCCATATAGGCAGCTTAGAAATGTCAAGAATGCACTGTTATACGCAGGCAGGCGTTCACTGCCATATAGGCAGCTTAGAAACCCTAATAAAATAACTCCTAGATTTCCTATAAGTTCACTGCCATATAGGCAGCTTAGAAATTGAGCAGATCGATGACACGATTGCTGATATTGTTCACTGCCATATAGGCAGCTTAGAAACTTGGTGATACTCACCATCACATCAACATCCGGTTCACTGCCATATAGGCAGCTTAGAAATTCCCTGTCGGAAAGAATTGCGGATACTTTTCGTTCACTGCCATATAGGCAGCTTAGAAATTAGAAGAAGCAAAAAAAGATGGCTTTGAGCAGTTCACTGCCATATAGGCAGCTTAGAAATTTTTCATCAGCATGGGACAATACAAGCCAATGTTCACTGCCATATAGGCAGCTTAGAAATTTTACAAAAAGATAATTTCGGAGATTAACAAGTTCACTGCCATATAGGCAGCTTAGAAAAACTCTTACATGATTCACCATATAGCGAAATAGTTCACTGCCATATAGGCAGCTTAGAAATCAACATTGGTAGTTGAGGATTGGTTATTTGGGTTCACTGCCATATAGGCAGCTTAGAAAATAGTGCCAAGAGGTTGTTGAGTTGTTTTATTGTTCACTGCCATATAGGCAGCTTAGAAACTACAGCTAAACTATCAAAAAGCCTATAAATTGTTCACTGCCATATAGGCAGCTTAGAAATACATTTTTTTGAGGTTGTCCATTTTCATCAAGTTCACTGCCATATAGGCAGCTTAGAAATTTATGGCTTGTATGCAAATCAACAAATCTGAGTTCACTGCCATATAGGCAGCTTAGAAAGAAATGTTCAAATTGTTGAACACAGCATCCTCGTTCACTGCCATATAGGCAGCTTAGAAATGCACCACATCCATGAATTTTGTGACCTCTTCGTTCACTGCCATATAGGCAGCTTAGAAAAGTAATAGGAGCAACGCTTAAACTCATTCTTTGTTCACTGCCATATAGGCAGCTTAGAAAATAAAGTAACGTCTGATGGGGTTATTACAGATGTTCACTGCCATATAGGCAGCTTAGAAATTGTATAGTGGCGTTAGCCAGCCGTTCCTTTTGTTCACTGCCATATAGGCAGCTTAGAAATGGGCCATAGATCCTCTTCAGATCCTCAGTGAGTTCACTGCCATATAGGCAGCTTAGAAAAATTTGGTATTGATTTAGCAGGCCTATATGAAGTTCACTGCCATATAGGCAGCTTAGAAAACCCAATATCAACGTCAATAGAAGTATGGTCGGTTCACTGCCATATAGGCAGCTTAGAAATCAGCCCAATTATAATGGCTTGGTTCTGAATTGTTCACTGCCATATAGGCAGCTTAGAAACCTAATAGAAAAAGTTTCGAGAGAATCAACTCGTTCACTGCCATATAGGCAGCTTAGAAAAAAAAATATAATTCGTAGCATTTCCACAAGAAGTTCACTGCCATATAGGCAGCTTAGAAATTAACCGCTCAGCAGTCAAAGTTAGAATCACAGTTCACTGCCATATAGGCAGCTTAGAAATATGGCCCAGGTTAAGCATGTGTACCAGGCAAGTTCACTGCCATATAGGCAGCTTAGAAAAAGCAAACAAGCTAAAATGGAGATGAACATGAGTTCACTGCCATATAGGCAGCTTAGAAAATGACCTGCTGCACCGAATACGCGAGTTGCCTGTTCACTGCCATATAGGCAGCTTAGAAATGAGCGCGCCCATGCACGGTTGAACAAACCCAGTTCACTGCCATATAGGCAGCTTAGAAAGATGCTTTGCGGGACTTAACTGGTGATGATGCGTTCACTGCCATATAGGCAGCTTAGAAATTGTTCGCCAAGTTTGCTAGCAATCCGTTCCCGTTCACTGCCATATAGGCAGCTTAGAAACATCATTAATGCCAACACCATAAACCATTGCCGTTCACTGCCATATAGGCAGCTTAGAAAAGCCGTTCCTTTTGCCTGGTACACATGATTAAGTTCACTGCCATATAGGCAGCTTAGAAAGGACCACATTTTTTTCCACAGGGTTTCGTCATGTTCACTGCCATATAGGCAGCTTAGAAATTGATTGACTTTACATAAAACGTGCCATCATTGTTCACTGCCATATAGGCAGCTTAGAAAATCAGAAACAGTTTTGTATGTCGGAACAGTAAGTTCACTGCCATATAGGCAGCTTAGAAAAGTTGTTAGGTCTATCTCTGCTGTGGCTTTGGGTTCACTGCCATATAGGCAGCTTAGAAACTCTTCAAGTCGAATGACAGGTTGACCAGTGTGTTCACTGCCATATAGGCAGCTTAGAAAACCACCACCAGGCATAAAGCTATCTTGACCACGTTCACTGCCATATAGGCAGCTTAGAAAACATTCTGATATTCATCAATATAAGAATCATCAGTTCACTGCCATATAGGCAGCTTAGAAATTTTGAACATCAAAATCCTTCATGTTCTTATCGTTCACTGCCATATAGGCAGCTTAGAAACAATCAAGATCAATCATTTCCCAATTTAGCAAGTTCACTGCCATATAGGCAGCTTAGAAAAACTGAACAGTTAAAACATTCTCCAATATACAGTTCACTGCCATATAGGCAGCTTAGAAAGGACCACATTTTTTTCCACAGGGTTTCGTCATGTTCACTGCCATATAGGCAGCTTAGAAATTGATTGACTTTACATAAAACGTGCCATCATTGTTCACTGCCATATAGGCAGCTTAGAAAATCAGAAACAGTTTTGTATGTCGGAACAGTAAGTTCACTGCCATATAGGCAGCTTAGAAAAGTTGTTAGGTCTATCTCTGCTGTGGCTTTGGGTTCACTGCCATATAGGCAGCTTAGAAACTCTTCAAGTCGAATGACAGGTTGACCAGTGTGTTCACTGCCATATAGGCAGCTTAGAAAACCACCACCAGGCATAAAGCTATCTTGACCACGTTCACTGCCATATAGGCAGCTTAGAAAACATTCTGATATTCATCAATATAAGAATCATCAGTTCACTGCCATATAGGCAGCTTAGAAATTTTGAACATCAAAATCCTTCATGTTCTTATCGTTCACTGCCATATAGGCAGCTTAGAAACAATCAAGATCAATCATTTCCCAATTTAGCAAGTTCACTGCCATATAGGCAGCTTAGAAAAACTGAACAGTTAAAACATTCTCCAATATACAGTTCACTGCCATATAGGCAGCTTAGAAAATCAGTACATTAATGGTCGGCAGGATTTAATCGTTCACTGCCATATAGGCAGCTTAGAAATCTTGAATGCGGTCTCTTTGGCTCGGATTGCGGTTCACTGCCATATAGGCAGCTTAGAAAATCATGCAGCGCGTAAATCTTGTTGATGACTTCGTTCACTGCCATATAGGCAGCTTAGAAAATCCCTAGCGCCAGCAGGCACAGCAGGGTCAGGTTCACTGCCATATAGGCAGCTTAGAAAAACCGTAACAGTAACACCATTAACTGTTGGGGGTTCACTGCCATATAGGCAGCTTAGAAACTACTGATCGTCTAACTCGGATAGCTCGCTCTGTTCACTGCCATATAGGCAGCTTAGAAAGAGAACATGTCTATTTCCATCAACATTAACATGTTCACTGCCATATAGGCAGCTTAGAAAGCTTGCCAAATCAACAGCGGCATCACTGGTGTGTTCACTGCCATATAGGCAGCTTAGAAAGCACCAGTGGCGCGGATAATATCAGCTTGGCTGTTCACTGCCATATAGGCAGCTTAGAAAAATCAGGCGAGACTCGGTGAAATAGACGTCGTGTTCACTGCCATATAGGCAGCTTAGAAAGATCAGACCAAGCCAGATTTTGAAGTCGATATGTTCACTGCCATATAGGCAGCTTAGAAATCGTGGTAGTAATACGAGTCAATCCCCACAAAGTTCACTGCCATATAGGCAGCTTAGAAAATTGTCTGAGTGTTTACCGTGTCTGTCTTGCTGTTCACTGCCATATAGGCAGCTTAGAAATGCTTCGCGTAAATAGTGGGTCACTGCATTTCGTTCACTGCCATATAGGCAGCTTAGAAATGGAACAATCAAACTGCCAAAACTGACACAGTGTTCACTGCCATATAGGCAGCTTAGAAATGGAACAATCAAACTGCCAAAACTGACACAGTGTTCACTGCCATATAGGCAGCTTAGAAAAACTCAAAAACTTTAATCAATCAGGGCAGCCTGTTCACTGCCATATAGGCAGCTTAGAAAGGCCTTCAAATCGCTTAATAGTCCCAGCGCTTGTTCACTGCCATATAGGCAGCTTAGAAATGTTGTTGCAGAATTGACAATAGCTGAACCTGGTTCACTGCCATATAGGCAGCTTAGAAAAGTTCGGCAAAGATTGCATTCATAGCGTTTCGGTTCACTGCCATATAGGCAGCTTAGAAAAACAATGGCAAAGTCAATAACAAAGCACCCGAGTTCACTGCCATATAGGCAGCTTAGAAATTTGTCATTTGCAATAAAGGAAAATGGTAGTTGTTCACTGCCATATAGGCAGCTTAGAAAACGACATTATGAAAATACCAAAGGCTATTCAAGTTCACTGCCATATAGGCAGCTTAGAAATCACAAAAGAAGCGAACGCCATGCTGATTGACGTTCACTGCCATATAGGCAGCTTAGAAAAAAGACAAAAACGGCTATTTCTACAAAACCCAAGTTCACTGCCATATAGGCAGCTTAGAAATGAGAGGGCTGATATGAAAAGTGTTGATACTTGTTCACTGCCATATAGGCAGCTTAGAAAACTGAGCAGATGGCTGATTTTTATGGAACCGAGTTCACTGCCATATAGGCAGCTTAGAAAGAATGAAGAGGACTATGCAGTTGCAGGCCCATGTTCACTGCCATATAGGCAGCTTAGAAAAAAACGTGTCAGCACAGATGGTCGTTTAGATAGTTCACTGCCATATAGGCAGCTTAGAAAGGCTGACCATTCTCCAAAGTGACAGACACCCCGTTCACTGCCATATAGGCAGCTTAGAAAATGCACAGTAGACTCGCACTCAATAACCAAACGTTCACTGCCATATAGGCAGCTTAGAAATGCGAGATTTTTACGGAGTTAAAAACAACTCTGTTCACTGCCATATAGGCAGCTTAGAAAGTCATACGGTATCCAAATCGCTTCCGACAAAAGTTCACTGCCATATAGGCAGCTTAGAAATGCTTGGTTATGAGTTCGACTGGACAGTTCCAGTTCACTGCCATATAGGCAGCTTAGAAATGTAAAGGATTGGTGGGGCTAGAAACACCGTTGTTCACTGCCATATAGGCAGCTTAGAAATTGTAACTGCTGATGCGAATGGTATGAACATTGTTCACTGCCATATAGGCAGCTTAGAAAATCATCATGAGATACGACTTTATTATTCTCATGTTCACTGCCATATAGGCAGCTTAGAAATGAGCTGGAACTGACAATTTAGAGCCGTCATACGTTCACTGCCATATAGGCAGCTTAGAAAATTGGCAATGTCAGCCAAAATAGACTGAGCCTGTTCACTGCCATATAGGCAGCTTAGAAATCAAGTCTTGTGACTTTCTCTTTCATGAGTGAGTTCACTGCCATATAGGCAGCTTAGAAATACTCAAGCCAACCTTACTTTAAAGATGTTCGGTTCACTGCCATATAGGCAGCTTAGAAATGTATCTAAACGCCCGTCTGTTCCTGATCGTTGTTCACTGCCATATAGGCAGCTTAGAAAAGGTTAAGCATGTGTACCAGGCAAAAGGAACGGTTCACTGCCATATAGGCAGCTTAGAAAACTCTGGCTGCAACTCAGGCGGGATAGATAGCTGTTCACTGCCATATAGGCAGCTTAGAAAGCTAATCGTCAGTGTTTTATCTGCGCTTGAATGTTCACTGCCATATAGGCAGCTTAGAAAAACGCCCCTGAGTTCATTGGACAAGATGTAACGTTCACTGCCATATAGGCAGCTTAGAAATGATTATCGGCATTGATCCAGACTTGGAAAAAGTTCACTGCCATATAGGCAGCTTAGAAAATTCATCATAGCAAAAGCATTTTGACGCGCTAGTTCACTGCCATATAGGCAGCTTAGAAACAAGTATGGCATTGCTGCAAACACCTATCCAAAGTTCACTGCCATATAGGCAGCTTAGAAAAGTCAGCATTGCTTCAAATGCTTTTAGGCTCGGTTCACTGCCATATAGGCAGCTTAGAAATTTTATTCGGGCGAGTCTGCTCTTTCAGAAGCGTTCACTGCCATATAGGCAGCTTAGAAAAGTGAAAATTAGTGTTTTATCTGTTGACGAATGTTCACTGCCATATAGGCAGCTTAGAAACGATACGGAAATAAATTGCGCATTCGATTTGAGTTCACTGCCATATAGGCAGCTTAGAAATTGATAAAATCAAAAGCAGCCTCTTTAGGAGTGTTCACTGCCATATAGGCAGCTTAGAAAAGTCGGAAAGGAAAGTATCAATACAGTGATTAGTTCACTGCCATATAGGCAGCTTAGAAAGTTGCCCACAGGTTTTCACCAATCTGGCGATAGTTCACTGCCATATAGGCAGCTTAGAAATTGCTACTTGTTTATTGTTCGCAAAACTCGTGGTTCACTGCCATATAGGCAGTTTAAATCTTAAACCTGCTTACCATTTTTAAAAATGGTGACTGATCACCTGAATCACTCACCATATGCTTTGAGCTGAGTAGGGGCTAGTGGTTGGCTTCTGGTAAATCAAACCAGATCACTTGAGCATCCTCCAGCGCTTTAATCTGACTTGCTTCAATGAAAGCAATTGCACCACCAGCCGCTACAGTATGTTCTGCAATCTGGACTGAACCGGAAATCACATGTACATAATTCACCTGCTGTGTTGCTTCAATCTCCAGACTTTGCCCTTTGTGAATCACTGCAGTTTTGACTTCAGTATTCTGGCGGATATGCATAGGCGCATTGTCATTTGGTCCACAAATCAAATGCCATTGGTTGGGCTGCTCGTGCGGATCACATTTAATTTGTTGATAGCTGGGTTCGGCATTCCGTTCATTAGGCACAATCCAGATCTGCAATAAATGCACCTGCTCACCACCCTGGTTCATCTCACTATGACGTACACCTGTGCCGGCACTCATCAGCTGCCACTCACCAGCAGAAATTCCGCCATGATTGCCCATACTGTCTTTGTGGGTAATGGTACCTTTTAAAACACAGGTCAGAATTTCCATATTGTCATGTGGATGCTGACCAAAACCCTGATGAGCATTAATCAGGTCATCATTGATAACACGTAATACACTAACGCCCATATATTTCGGATTATACCAGTTACCAAAGGAGAAGCTGTGTTTAGACTCCAGCCAATCCATTTTCACATGACCACGGTTTTCACTCGGATGTAAAAAAGCCTTCATGATATTTATCCTTAGCTTGATTATTCAATATGCTGCTATTGTAGTGTTGTTAACTGTGCTGGAGATATATCATTTAAGCGACAGATCGTTTGGTTTTTAAAACAATGATCCGGGAAGATATTCAAACAAAATTACCCACACGCCGCAAAGCAGCAGAGAGCTGCCAATAATCCGTTTGATTCGGGTGCGGCGAGTAGTCATTCTTTATCTTCCTTCCAGATTAAGGCGTGTTTAGGGCTTCAAGATAGCGGCAATTCACTTCTTTCCAGTTTATGACATTCATAAAAGCAGCAATATATTCAGGGCGGCGGTTTTGGTATTTCAAGTAATAAGCATGTTCCCAGACATCCAGTCCAAGAATAGGGATATTGCCATGCATCAGTGGAGAATCCTGATTGGCACTGCTTTCAATAATGATTGTTTTATCCGGTGCCACACTTAGCCATGCCCAGCCACTGCTGAAACGTGTCAGTGCAGCTTTGGTCAAAGCCTTTTTAAAAGCTTCAAAACCGCCTAGTTCTGTATCAATAGCTTGTGCAACTTCCCCTTGGGGATGACCACCGCCTTCAGGACTCATGATGCTCCAAAAAAAAGAGTGGTTGGCATGACCGCCCGCATTATTAATGACATTGTTTTTTAAAGGTTCTGGTACTTGATTGAATTTTGTTACCAGTGTTTCAACAGACAAATCTTCCCATTCTGTACCTGCAATACCCGCGTTAATATTATTGATATAAGTCTGATGATGCTTGTTGTGATGGATCTCTATAGTTTTGGCATCAAGATGAGGTTCAAGTACATCATAAGCATAGGGCAGTGGCGGAAGTACATAGCTCATTTTATTGTTCCTCAGTGTCACCAGGTTGCGGATTGGACTAAGAAATAAAATACGCCTGAAGTTGATAAAGTACAATGAGAATTATTATCACTAGTGTTGCGGTGCGTTAAGTCTTTGTTCAGATGCTAACCTGCTGTGCAAGATATTTTCTTCACACCATAAAAAAACCCCTCGAAAGGGGTTTTAATTAAAAACAATGAAAAACTTAAGCTTAAAAATCAATTACACGTTAAAACGGAAATGTAGAACATCACCATCCTGAACGATATAGGTTTTACCTTCCAAACGCCATTTACCTGCTTCTTTGGCACCTGCTTCGCCGTTGTACTGTACGAAATCATCATAAGCAATACATTCAGCACGGATGAAACCTTTTTCAAAGTCTGTATGGATCACTCCTGCGGCCTGAGGAGCAGTTGCACCTACTTTTACAGTCCAGGCACGAACTTCCTGTACGCCTGCCGTGAAATAAGTCTGCAAGCCAAGCAAAGCATAACCTGCGCGAATAACCACGTTTAATCCAGGTTCTTCCATACCAAGTGCTTCAAGGAACTCATTGCGGTCTTCATCTTCAAGCAGTGATATTTCAGCTTCAATCTGGTTGCACAAAGGCACTACAATTGCATTTTCCGTACTTGCCAGTTCACGTACTGCATCCAGGTGCGGGTTGTTTTCAAAACCATCCTCAGCCACGTTGGCAATATACATGGTAGGTTTTAATGTCAATAAACCAAAACCACGAACCAGTTTACGTTCATCATCATCCAGATCGGCAGCACGGGCAGGCTTGCCTTCATCTAGCAAAGGCAGGATTTTTTCAAGTACGGTTTTGGTCGCAACGGCTTCTTTATCGCCGCCTTTTGCAGACTTGGCCAGACGGGTGACAGCTTTGGTCACTGTTTCAAGGTCAGCTAGGGCCAGTTCGGTATTAATGGTCGCAATATCATCTAAAGGATCAATTTTACCATTCACATGAATGACATTTTCATCTTCGAAACAGCGAACTACATGTGCAATTGCATCCGTTTCACGGATATTGGCCAAGAACTGGTTACCCAGACCTTCACCTTTCGATGCGCCTGCCACCAGACCTGCGATGTCCACAAATTCCATCGTGGTTGGAATAACGCGTTGTGGTTTTACAATTTCAGCAAGCTTGTCTAAACGCATGTCCGGTACAGGCACGATACCTGTATTGGGCTCAATGGTACAGAATGGGAAGTTCTCTGCAGCAATAGCAGCTTTAGTTAATGCATTGAAAAGCGTAGATTTACCAACGTTCGGCAGGCCTACAATACCACAATTAAAACCCATGAAATAACTCACAAAGCGTTATATAAAAATTGCCTGTGATTTTACATGAAAGCCGCACCAAAGTCAGGTGATGTGTATTAGCTTTATTGCAATCGGACCATTTTTGATAGAGTCTGGATAAATCGAAAAAACCAGAGGAAAATAAGCAGATGCTGGCCTAACAAGAGCGGCTTGACCCTCATGATGTTAATTTTAAATAAAAATCACATTGTTTTTAAACAGGCGAATGTCTAAAGTAGCTGGAATAACCATTAGACGAAAATAGTCCTCATCTTGGCATATATACGGAGCATGCATGCGAACTCTATACCAGTTTCCTTTATCTCACTTTTGTGAAAAAGCGCGCTGGATGTTGGACCATAAAGAGCTGGACTATGTTGCACAGAACCTGATTCCCGGGGTACATCGGGCATTTGCCCGACTGAAAACCGGACAAAACCGCCTGCCAATTCTGCGTGATCAGGACCGGTGGATTGCCGATTCCACCCAGATTACACTATATCTAGATGATGCCTATCCGGAACATGGCCTGCTGTACCCAGAAGGCCCATGGCGCCAGCAAAGTTTAAATATTAATGAAATGACCTTGGAGCTAGGGCGGCATGTCAGACGCTGGATGTTGGCTCAGGCTTTGGCATATGATGATGAATCCATGGATATTTTAATTGGTGAGCAAGGTTATTTACGTCAGTTTGAAAAATACTCCCGGCCTCTTTTAAAAGCGGTGGTGGCCAGAGGCTATGCGCTGAATGAAGAAACAGTGGCGGAGTCTAGACAGCAGATTGATGTTGCGGTACAGCGGCTCAATGCCTTGCTGGTGCAAGCGGGTGGACAATATTTTGTGGGTTCACGTTTGGGGCTGGCGGATATTGCCGTGTGTTCGATGCTGGCCCCTTTATTGGCCATTCCCGGTACGCCTTGGGAAAAAGAAAACTTTGAAAATCTCTCCGAAGAATACCGTGAATATCAGCAGTATCTGGAAGACTTACCCCTTGGACAATATATCTGCCGGATCTACCGGACTGAACGTTGTGCGCGGGTCGACTGGCGTGGAGTATAGCCTGAGTTATATTCTGTGTATATTAAATGACAGCAAAGTTTTAAGATTCAAATCGTAAGATATAAAAAATCTTGAAAGCTACTGGTTATTCCAAAAATATTTTCAAAATAAGCAAATCTTGTGAAAATTACCGAAATGTTGTGTAGGATTTTTTAAAGTTAATCCTGCATTTCTAAAGAGATAGATAAGAGTATAAATATGGAGCTGGATCGTTTCGATAAACATATTCTGGAAATTTTAACCCATGAAGACATTAACCTGAATGAGCTGTCGGAGCGAGTAAATCTGTCAGTTAGTTCCGTACACCGCCGTATCAAGCATCTGATTGATCAGAATATTATGAGTGGTTTGAAGCGGGAGATTAATTATCAAAAGCTTGGCTTTAGCCTGCATGTGCTGTTGCAAGTTTCTTTAAGCAAACATGATAGTGATACTTTTGCCAAATTTCTGGAAGAGTTGGAAGATATTCCTGAGGTCATTCATGCTTTTCTCGTGACGGGACAATCAGCCGATTTTATTGTAGAAGTGGTTGCGCGTGATATGGAAAACTACAGTGAAATCTTGTTAAATAAAATTGGCAAGATCGAGCATGTGGTGGCTCTGCATTCCAGTTTTGTGATCAAGGAATACAATGTCTTTAATTGTAGTGGGCTATTAAACAAAGTTTAAAATATCCAATTATTTCTAACAAGTTTCAATAAAAAACGCACCTGAAGGTGCGTTTTTTATTCTAAAGCCTATTAAGTATCTAGCTGCGCTAATACTTCATCAGAGAATTCTACGTTGGTATACACGTTTTGAACATCATCCAGATCTTCAAGCATATCAATCATTTTCATGATTTTTTTCGCTTGTTCAATGTCCGTGATTTCAGCCTTGGTTGAAGGACTCATCACCACTTCTGCATTGTCAGACTTTAAGCCAGCAGCGGATAAAGCATCCTGTACCGTACCAAAGGCTTCTGGCGTGGTGATGACCAGAATCTGATCTTCATCCACTTCAATGTCATCTGCACCTGCTTCAAGTGCAACTTCCATAATCTGGTCTTCTAAAGACACATCTTCAAAAGAAATTTCACCACGTTTGGTGAACAGGAACGCAACCGAGCCATTTGTACCGAGATTACCGTCTGTTTTAGAAAAACAGTGGCGGACATCCGGAACGGTACGGTTCAGGTTATCAGTCATGGTCTCTACAATCACGGCAACGCCGCCTACGCCATAACCTTCATAAGTGACTTCTTTTAGATCGTCATTATCTTCACCGCCTGCACCGCGCTGAATTGCACGGTTGATGACATCACGTGTCATATTCACAGATAATGCCTTTTCCACTACAGCACGTAGACGAGGGTTGCTGCCGACATCTGGACCGCCGAGTTTAGCAGCAGTTGTCAATTCACGAATATATTTGGTAAACAACTTACCACGACTAGCATCTTGTTTTGCTTTGCGATGCTTAATATTGGCCCACTTGGAATGACCCGCCATGCGAAATATGCTCCTTGTAGATCGGCTGTATGCCTATCGAATTGGGCAGATTCTACCATAAGGTATTTTTTTGAAAATAGAGGCTAGATTTGAGATTTCAGCATAATGTCGAAAAAATCCTTAAAAAGGAAAACTATAGCAACAGAAACGAAAAACAAGGCAGAAAATAATATAAATAGAGAGGCAAACCCAGTAAGGGGGGAAAGTCGTTGCTTATGAGCTCTGCCTCAGTATTTATTCTGGAATAATAATCTCCAGCCCTACCTGGTCTTTATAAAGCTGCTTGATTAAAGCTAGATCATGAGACAGTTCAGTCGGATAGATTTTTCCAAAAATACCACCTTGTTTGGTTTTTGAGTTGGCATACATCAAGACAATGGGAACATTGGCTGCTTTGGCAATATGCCAGAAACCTGTGCGGATCGGTTTGCGTACTTCAGCACTTTTGGCACGGGTTGCTTCTGGCGCAATGACCAGATTAAATTTTTCATGCTGCTGGAAATGCTCCACCATCAAGCTCACAATATCTTTATTCGCTTGACGATCAACAGGGATACCCCCTATGGCTTTTAAAAGTGGTTTCAATGGTCCTTTAAATAACTCTTTTTTGATTAGCGTATGAATCTTCAGGTCATAAATCTGAAATAGTGCCAGTGAAAGTACAGCGTCTAGCATTGAAGTATGTTCAAAGCCAACGATGACCTGTTTGTCTTCCAATACATTCGGTTCCACATGGTATTGCCAACCGGCAAGTTTAAATGCAGATTCACCAAGAAATTTGTTCAGCATAAGAGAAAGTCAAAGTATATCTATGAAATAGTGAGTGCTAATTTCTGCCTGTTTTGGTGTGCAGTCAATAGAAAAGTGGAGTTAATATGCAAATAAAATGCAGAGGTATGGAAAAGGCAGAAGTCGCCAAAAGCGAATCTTACTTAGACGTAGATGTAATAAATATAATTGATTAAATATAAAACAAATATGAGTTGATATAAAAAATATATTAAAAAGGTCTTTTAGGGGCTGTTCAGAAAGCGTGAATCTTATTAGACTTTTGTCGTAGGTTCAAAAGTTGAGCTTTGAGTTTTATTCAAACAAATTGCCCCTGGGAGACTAGAAAAAATGACGTATATTACTGCTGTTCTATTTGCATCTGTCATTTTTGCACTCGTTATTGTATGGTCTTTGATTGAATTTTATACGGAATCTAAGAGGATTAAGCAATTTGATTAATTTTAAAACTTTCATATTTCAATCATGTGAAGTGTTAAAATTCCTATAAATAAAAGTTTTTTATCATTAATCCTTTAGTTATATGTTTTAAGTAATATTTAAAAACGATAAGTAATCATTTCATTTCAACAATTTTCATCCATTAGAGAAATTTGCTGATTTGAATTGTTGCGTTAATGTGCAAGCGGTATGAAAAAGGCTTGTATTTTAAAATAATCTCCGCTACTATTCTCTGCGACTGAACTTGTTGATATATAACAAATTCAGCCTATAGGGCCTATAGCTCAGTTGGTTAGAGCAGCGGACTCATAATCCGTTGGTCGACAGTTCAAGTCTGTCTGGGCCCACCATATAAAACAACCACTTACGTGTACTAATCGTAAGTGGTTTTTTTGTTTTTAGATTCTGGTAAGCAAATGGTAAGCAGCTTAAATCAACATTATTCTGTAAGCATTCGCTAAACCCCATAGCTATTTTTTAATTTGAGTTGGGTTTCCATCGGTGTGGAAGTAATTCTTCAATCTGGGTCACTTTATGTATCGGCAACCTTTTCGGCACATCACTTAATTGGGCATGCGGATCCAGTCCATTCAGCTTTGCTGACTGAATCAGGTGTATGATATTAGCTGCTCGCTGACAACTGCTCATCGAGCCAGCAAATAACTAGTTATTACGTCCCAAGGCCCTGGAACACATCTGATTTTAGATCCCTTATGAAGCAATGCTTCTTATGTTGATTGGTAAGTTACCATCAACCAGATAGCGGCCAGAGTGCTTGCCAGTTTTTTAGGCTGTAGTTGATCCTCAGAGCGGTTAGGGAATCCGATAGCAGCGTCAGATGGTGTTAGTTGAGCCATTAATATAGTCTTGATTTGAGGTATTCATTAAAGCGTTCAACTTTGCCTTTGGTCTGTACATAGTAGGGCTTACATAGCGGGGGCAAAAACCATATTTTTTTTAACACAGTTGAGCTGTTAGAGTTCAAGTTTGGTGACTGATTATATTGTTGCAAGATATTCCCTTAAGATTCTGACCGTTTCTAGATATTCAAACTCTAAAACTTCTTGGTAGAACACAACGGCAGGAATCCATTCAGGATAAACAGCATTTATGCGTTCGAGCAAATAAAGTTTATATAAGTCAAGAATACATATTCTAGGTTATAAGCCGATACTGTAGTGTGAACTTGAGCTGTAAATATTTACGCATTGTATTTTTAGATACTACAAGTTTTTGATTTATTAAATTAAAATAATAAACCTTGTTTATACGGTGTGTGGACTGTTACTTCTTGCACTAAAAATAAAATTTTTGAGTATTTTAAAATGACGTTATATTAACTATTGGGTTACTTTTAATACTGCTATAGGGATATTTTACACTGCTGATAAAATATAAAAATTAAACCCAATTGATATATTAACTTAACCTGTTATTGTGTTATTGTAATGAAGTAGGTCAACTGTATGATAAATTTTTAATTGTAATCTTATTCTCTAGTATATTGTGATTTTAAATAATGATGTTTAAGGAGTATAGTTAAATAATATATTTCAAAAAAATAATAAATATAATAGATATCTTGCGTTAGTCAAAATTTAATCAGTGGTAAGCTTTGATTTTTAAATAAATATCAAAGTCTAAAATAGTCAAAATAATACTTTCGCAAGAGGTCTAATTATTATGTTTAATGGTTTTTAATGAGGTTCTATTTGAACAGTAAAATTATAATTTTTATATTTTTTAATTAAGTAATAGAAAGTATATAAAGAATTTTGGTTTGTTAGACCGATTCTTCCGAACTGAGTGCTGTTGAAGATAATGAGATTGACAGTCCCTTGGAAGGTACTCATTTTACTTTTGTGGTTCCATATTTTCATCAAAAATATCTCATATAAATCAATGCCATGGTTTTTATTCTGGGTTTTTTTAAATCTTCTTTAGTATTATGAAATGGCTTTGTTGCACAAAGATTTAAAAGACAACACTCTGCTCATTTGAACAGAATTCAAGTGACAACTTGGGTATGAGGACGACCTAATTCTG